>CAIQXC010000287.1 GCA_903875675.1 Akkermansiaceae bacterium | reverse complement strand
CTCAGCCGCGAGTCCCACGAAGTGAAAGGCGCAAGCCTGACATGCGGGCACTCATCGACTGGCGAGCCGGATGCGGGAAATCCGCCTGTCCGGTTCTGAGGGAGGGGTGGGGCAGTAATGCCCCATTCCTACCTCTATCCAGCGCATGTCAGCAGCGCATTTGGCGGGGAGCGCCGCCATCCTGGCGGCAGCGTCGCTATGCTGAGACGTTGGGCGTCCCGGCCACGACGTTGGGCGTCCCGACCACGGCGTTGGGGGTCTTGGCGTACTTGTCGATGCCGATGAAGCGAATGGTACTGACAAATTCCTCGACGGCTCGGTCGAATTCGCCGGTGTTGTTTTGGATGATGCGCAGCAGGCAACTGCTACGGGCGGAAAAGGCAGCGGCGTAGGCGCGGTTGATGAGTTTGTGCTCGAGGATATCGTCGTTGCCCTCGATGGTGCGCAGCGGACGCGACTTGTCGAGGCGGCGGCGTCCGCGGATTTCGGCCTCATGGGCATCGACCAGGATGATGGCCTTGGGAGACATGCGCTCCAACATGCGGGGTGTGAACCCTGGCAGGTAACTCCCGGAACCTGTCTTAATCGTGCAGTGGGTGTCTAGCAGGATGTTCTCGGGGCGCTCGACAATGCGTTTGGTGGTGCGCCATTGCATTTCCTCCTGGGCGTCGGCGCTGAGGTTGCGCATTTCATCGCGGTCGGAGACCAGACCGGCCTCCAGGCAGAGGTTGAGCATCTCGGTGCCGAAGGACACGATTGAATAGTGAAGGTCTTGCTCGACTTGTTTCCATGCCTCGACCAGAACCGTGGATTTGCCAGCACCCGGTACACCTGCAACGATGATTAACTTAGCCATGGCTGCTAGGGTGGGCAGTGCGACGGCGAGGCGTCAAGTGCCAAAGCGCGAAACCAGCACAAATTTGGATAAATTTCTTGGCTTGGCGCGATCGCTCGGTATCTTGCGCCGCAACCCGATAGCCCATGAAAACAAAATCCCCTTTATTGCTAGCTGCCACTCTTCTGGTTGCCATTTGCGCCAGCCAGGCTCAGGAAGCACGCCCCGCCGCAGTGGAAGCTACCGGAATCCGCCGCACGGGTGGGGAACGTGAGCGTGCGGTGCTGCGCAGCAACCTGCTCTTTGTGGCGCTCGACACCAACGGCGACGGAGTGATTGACGAGAAGGAAATGGCCAATGCTGCCGAATCCCTCAAGAAACTCGATAAGAATCACGACGGCAAGATCACCTTGGATGAGGTTCAGCCCGCCCCGCGCATCGAGCGCAGGGCCAGCGCCCAGCCCAACGCCACCGACGCGATGGTGGTGCGCTTGATGCAATTCGACAAGAATGGCGACGGCAAGCTTGCGAAAGATGAGCTTCCCGAACGCTTGCAGGCGCTTTTTGAAAAAGGCGACCTGAACAAGGATGGCTTCCTCGACAAGGAGGAAATTGTCAAACTCGCCGCCGCCCAAGCCGCTGCAAGTGCCGCGCCAACCCGCCGTGCCAACAGCAAAGCCAGCGAAAAAGAGGACGACGACGATTGATCCGAAGCGAGCCCCCGTATCACTGATTTTCCCCCACCTCCGATGTTCCGCCGATTCTGTTTGTTTCAAATGAAGACCCTGTCCTTTGCTGTTTGCGGCTTGCTGAGTTGCGTCGCATGGCCCGCCATCGCCGCTGATGCCACCATCCATGGGCACTTGCATGTTTTTCAACACGAGAACGTCTTGGGCACCTCACTCGAATTGAAAGTGCTCGCCGCATCGCCGGACCAAGCGGATCATGCCGAGGCCGCAGCCTTGGCTGAAATCGACCGTTTGGCGCACATTCTGAGCAGCTATGAGAGTGCGAGCGAAGTGAGCCGGTGGCTGCGCACGTCGCGCCAGCCCGTGGCAGTTTCAGCCGAACTCTACGAGGTGCTCGCTTTGTTTGACCAGTGGCGCGATCGCAGCGACGGCTCCCTGGATGCCGCTGCCGCAAATATTTGCCAATTGTGGCAAGTTGCCGCACGCCAGGACCGCATGCCGGAGCCCGCCGCCATCGCCGCTGCGGTCACCGCCGTGAAGCAGCCGCATTGGTCTCTCGACCCTGCCGCCCACACCGCCACTCATCTGAGTGACGTACCGTTGGTCTTTAACTCATTTGCCAAAAGTTATATCGCCAGTCGGGCCTGCGATGCCGCCATGGCAGCCACCCATGTCGATGGCCTGTTAGTCAACATCGGGGGTGACCTGGTGCTGCGCGGCGAGCTCACCGAGACGGTGGCGATTGCCAATCCGCAGGCCGATGCTGAAAACGATCCGCCGCTTGCCAGTATTCGGGTCCGCAACCAAGCGGTGGCGACCAGCGGCAACTACCGCCGGGGCGTGACAATCGCCGGTCGTTGGTTTTCACACATTGTTGATCCGCGCAGCGGTCAACCCGTCTCCCATGTCCTCAGTGCCACGGTTGTTGCTGCCAATGCTGCCGATGCCGGGGCTCTTGCCACCGCGTGCTGTGTGCTGCAGCCAGATGCGAGCCTGCGCTTGGTGGCGTCGCAGCCCGCCGCTGAATGCCTGTTGCTCACCGCAGATGGCCAGCGCATCACCAGCAAGGGCTGGCACACGCTGGAAACCGTGCCTCCGGTGCTGGCCGCTGCCGACGACATCCAAGGGCTTCTCGTCACGCCGCAAAGGCCCCGGTTGATCGATACCGCTACACCGCCGCCGACTGCCGCCACCCCGGCTGCCGCCTCGGCTGGCCCCGCTGGCCCCGCTGGCCCCGCTGCCCCGGCTGCCCCGGCTGCCCCGGCTGCCCCGGCTGCCCCGGCTGGCACACCTGCCCCGGCCCTGTGGGACGAAACGTGTGAGTTGGTGGTGCAGCTTGAGTTGAGCCGTTTTGAGGGCCGCCGCGCGAGCCGACCCTATGTGGCGGTTTGGATTGAAGACGCAGAGAAATATCCGGTTCGCACGCTGGCACTATGGTCCAATGGTGGGCGCTGGCTGGAGGACCTCAAAGGCTGGTATCGCTCCGACCAACTGCGGGTCTTGGCGGAAAACACTGAGCTGACCCCATCGGTGTCGAGCGCCACCCGGCCGGCCGGCAAATACACCCTCAAGTGGGACGGCAAGGATAACTCCGGCAAATTCGTCAAGTCTGGCAAATACACCATCTGCCTCGAGGCCGCCCGCGAGCACGGAACCTATCAAATCATGCGCCAGGAACTGGATTGCAACGGCACCGCAGCCAAGGTCGATTTGAAGGGCAACGTCGAGATCGCCTCTGCGGCCCTCGATTACCACCACAAAGCCAATGCACACTGAGGCACCGCCACCGCCACCGCGGATTAATACTTACGCATATTGGCGCCGCGTCGTCGTGGCGTGGTTCCGCGGGATGCATATCTATCTGTCGATGATCAGCTTTGCCATCCTGTTGTTCTTCGGAGTGACCGGGCTGACGCTCAATCACGCCGAATGGTTCACAACCGGACACTCGACCGATCGTCGCTGCAAAGGGCACCTCCAACCCAGCTGGGTCAAGCCGCCAGACACGGCCGTAGCCAAACTTGAGATTGTTGAGTTTCTTAGGCGGGAGCATTCCATCAAGGGTGCGCTCGGTGATTTCATCATCGACGATTCACAATGCACCATCTCGTTCAAAGGGCCGGGTTACGCGGCGGATATCTTTCTTGATCGCGCCACGGGCGACTATGATCTGGATGAGAGCCGGCTCGGTTTGGTCGCGGTGCTCAACGACCTCCACAAGGGCCGCGACAGCGGTCGCTCATGGTCGTTTCTGGTTGATGCCTCGGCGGTGATCATGACTGGCATTTCGCTCAGTGGGTTGGCGTTGCTGTTCTTTTTTCGGCGTCGTCGGACCACCGGTCTGGTGGTTGCCTTTGGCGGTGCCCTGCTGTGCTATCTGATCTATCTGCTGCTTGTGCCTTAAATTTGCGGGGCTGGGTTTCAACGTGAGAGGTCCAGCAAGCCGCGGCGGATCGCCTCGCTGACGGCGGCTGGCAGGTTGCGCACATGGAGTTTGTCGAAGCTGCGCTGGATGTACTCGGTGACCGAATGCGGGCTGAGGCTCAGTGCGTCGGCGATTTCCTGGCGGGTGAGGCCTTTGGCGGCGAGTTGGAGCACCTCGCACTCGCGGCCGGAGAGGGATTCAGCGTCGGGGATCGGGCTGAGTTTGCGGAATGTCTGCAGGATCATGCCAGCGATCTTGGGATCCAGTGGCGTCCCGCCGGCAAGCACTTCTTCAAGGGTTTCGATCAGTCGCGACGCACTTCCAGCCTTCACCAGATATCCATGGGCCCCAGCCTCCAGCGCCGCAAACACCTTCGCTTTGTCGGTGAATGCGGTGAGCACCAGCACCCGCGCCCTAGGCAAAAGTTCACGCACTTTGCGGATGCCCGCCACTCCGCTCATGCCCGGCAAGCCCAGATCCGATAGCACCAGATCCGCCTCCAGGCCGCCGCGGATCGCCTCCAGCGCGTCCTCCATGGTGGAAAACCCGCCGACGCAGTGGTAGCCGCCACGCTCCTCAAGCACCATCGACACCGATTCGCGGAAATCGGCATGGTCTTCGATCAATATCAAGCGGATCGGGTGGTCGCGGTGGGGAACTGGATGCGTCATGGCCATGATTTATAGCTCATCCGCGCCCGCTGGGAAAGCACAGGTTCAGAGGTTTGCGCCGCTGAGCATCGAGCGTGGTTGGAAATTCCAGAGCCTGTTCGATATCTATCCGGATTGTGAGCGGCGTATGACGGCTGGACCTGGCGGGCCGGAGATCGATGCACGTTTTAGAGCTGAATCCGCAATCAACCCGGTTCTGACCGGTGCCGACGCTCGCTTGACGTGTCGGGCGGCGCGGTTCAGCCTTTCCCGCGATGCGCCGCACAGGAACCTTCCAAACCCGCTTCCAAGCCCTCGAGCTTTGGCAATCCGATACGAGCACCGAGTTCCGGGTGGCGGGGGCGATCCATGCATCCCACCATCGCTCACGGTTTCTAACGGGCCTGGCGTGGGACCTCATCGCCGCCGCCGCGCTGCTGCGTGCCGCCGGTCCGCCGCGCTCGCTGCTGATGCTCGGCTTGGCGGGGGGCACCGCCTGCCGGGTGTTGCGGCATTTGCTACCGGAGTGCCGGATCACCGCGATCGACATCGATGCGGAAATCCTCGCCCTCGCCCATGCCCACATGAATCTGGGTGCCCTCGACCTGGAAATCATCACCGCCGACGCCTATCCGTGGCTCGCCAGGAACCGGCGGCGCTTCGACGTGGTCTTCGATGATATCTATCTGGCGGGTAAGACCGATGTGTTCCGCTCGCGAGTGTGGGACGCGGCGCTGCTCGGCCATCTGCGCCGTGCGGTGGCTGCCGGCGGGCTGCTGGCGCTCAATCTGGTCACCGGCAGCGGTCACCGCCGGATGCAGTCGCAGACCCGCCAAATCCTGCGGGAGACGTTTCCCGTGGTACGCAGTCTAACGACCTCCGAAAGCATGAACGAGGTGCTGGTGGCTGGCGCGGAGGTGGCGACTCGCTCGCGGCTTGCGCCGTTCGACGCGGCGTTTGACGATTGGCGCGACCGGATGTTCTGGGAGCGCATTGATGTCCGCAAACTTTCCCAGTGAGGCTTCTGAAAAGTAACAACCTCTTTGACTTTGCAAGGACCCCAGATTTCCCCCGCCATGCCGTCCACCGCCGATTGCCCCGTTGACCAGCTCTATCAAACCCGTCGCTATCCGGCGATGAGCCATCCGCTCAGCGACCCCGCAGTGACGGCGGTGGCCGCGCGTCTAGGCGGTCTTACCACCGCCGAGCCCGGCCACGCCCGGGTGCTTGAGATTGGCTGTGCATCGGGCCACAACCTGTTGCCACTGGCCCTGCGCTGGCCGAAGAGCCGGTGGGTGGGCATTGATTTGGCGGTTCCGGCGATCGCGGAGGCGCGGCAAGTTGCGGTGGAGGCGGGGATAGGTAACGCGGAGTTTCACGCAGTGGATTTGCGTTATTTCGACCCGGGCGAGGAACCCTTCGATTACATCATTGCCCACGGGGTTTTCTCGTGGGTGCCCGATGAGGTGAAACTCACCTTGCTGGATTTCTGCCGCCGTCATCTGGCACCTGCCGGCGTCGCCACCATCAGCTTCAACCTTGCCGCTGGCTGGGCCCACCGCCAACCCATTATCGCCATGGTGCGGGACCTGCAGGCGGCCACCGGCTGGGAACTCATCGCCACCCTCAATCTGCTGCGTGATACCCTTGACGAGGCCACTCCCCACGGAGCTCATCTCCGCTGGATCATCGATGACATGTTGGCCAAGGGCCCTGATATCCTGCCGTTCGATGACTTCGCTCCGGTCAATGATCCATGGCGATTCGATCAATTTGTCCTGGCCGCCGCCCACGCCGGCCTGCGTTGGATCGGCGAAAGTGATCCCTCCGAAAACCTGCCCTCCGTCCTCAGCGACGCCTCACGCGAGGCACTCACCCCACTCGCCGCCACCCCGCTGCATGCTCAACTCGCCGCCGATTTTGCCGTCGGCCGCACCTTCCGCTCAGGCGTCCTGTGCCGCGATGACGCCCCCACGCGGCCTGGCCTGTCAAACGACGGGCTCTTCGATCTGGCAGTCCGGGCGGGCGAGGTCACCCCCACCGGCGCGACCCCGCTGGCGCAAGCGCTCTATCAATCGCTGGCGGCTGTGGCCCCGTCCTGTGTGCCGATGCGTCAAATCGTTGCTGCCATGCCGGAGGCAGATTCGGCCGCATTGGCCCGACTGGTGTACGATGGGATCATCCACGGGTTGATCCGCCCGCGCATTGAGGCGCTGCGCTATGATGCACGGCCGCCGTCGCACCCCTCGCTCAATCCCCTGTTGCTGGCCTGTGCCCGGCGCGGCCTGCCTTTCGTAGATGTCTGGCACATGCCTTGGGGGTTTCCCCCGGCCCATTACGAAGTGCTTGCCGCGATGGATGGTACGCGCAGCCACGCCGATTTGGCGGCCGTGGCTCACGCCTGCTGCCCGGAGTTGGACTTCGAGCCGTGGTTGCAGCATCTGGCAGACCGCGGGCTTTTCCAGCCTCATCAAACGAACACAGAACAAGATCGAGGTCCAGTGTTCTGAGGCGGATTTGTTGGCAGCTCATGGTCATCGGCGGTCATAGACACGTCGCCACGATCTAACTGACAGGCCCCGGAGCAAGCGGACCGCGATTCGACCTGGAGACCTTTACTAAAACTTTACAACTTTTCCCTTCGCATCCTGGGGTGACCCGGCCAAATTGCCCGGGTTTGATTCACGACGCGAACGCATTTCGTCGCGGCGTCGGAATCCCATCTCAACCCGAAATCCCAAGCCAACCCTCATGTACCGCGTCCTTATTGTTGTCCTGTTTTCGCTATTGGCATCCCTTGGGCTGCGGGCGCAGGTGCCCCAAATCATCAACTATCAGGGACGGGTGCTCGTCGGCACCACGAACTTTGATGGCACCGGCACCTTCCGGTTCGCCTTGGTCAACAGCACCGGTGCCACCACATTCTGGAGCAATGACGGCACCAGCGCCGGCGGCAGTCAACCCACCGCGGGAGTCACCCTGCCCGTGACCAAAGGGCTTTATACGGTGAAACTGGGCGACACGTCGTTGGGCAACATGCAGGCGATCCCGGCAAGTGTGTTCAGCAATACCGACGTGAGACTGCGTGTGTGGTTCAACGATGGCACCCATGGCTCGCAACTTCTCACTCCAGATCAGCGCATCGCCGCCGTGGGTTATGCCATGATGGCCGGCAACGTCACCGACGGCAGTATCACCACGGCCAAAATCGCTGCCGGCGCGGTAGGCACCGCACAACTGGCCAATGGCGCGGTGGGGGCCTCGCAACTGGCCAGCGGCTCGGTGGGTTCCACCCAGTTGGCTTCCGGTGCGGCCTCCGCAAACCTGAGCGCAAGCGGACAAAGCGCGGTTGGCAGTGGTGGCTTGGTGCTATCGGCCGCAGAGAGCGCGGCGTTGGTCGCTGCGGGTTTCGTCAAGATCGGTACCACCACGCTGGCCGATGGCTGGCAGTTGCGGGGCAATGGCTCGCCCTCAGCCCGAAGCGGTCACACGGCCGTCTGGACCTCTGCCGGCATGATCGTCTGGGGGGGGTATCACACCAGCAACGGATACTTCGGCGATGGTGCCAACTACAACCCCACAACCCATTCCTGGACCGCTCTCAATGCCTCCGGCGCACCCACCCGCCGCACCAATCACACGGCCATCTGGACCGGCACGGAAATGCTCATCTGGGGCGGTTACAACGGCAGCACCTATCTCAATGACGGTGCCCGCTATAACCCGACTACCGACACTTGGACCAGCATCCCCGCCACCAATGCCCCTGTGCCGCGCAGCAACCCGACCGCAGTCTGGGACGGAGCCGGGATGATCGTCTGGGGTGGATTCAACGGCACCTACCTCAATACCGGTGCCCGTTTTAATCCCACCACCAATACCTGGTCGGCACTCAGCGTCACCAATGCGCCTTCCGCCCGCATCTATCAGTCAGCAGTCTGGTCAAACAGCGAAATGCTCATCTGGGGCGGCATGAATGGCAGCACCGGTCTGGCCGATGGTGCCCGATACAATCCAACCACTGACGTCTGGGTTTCCATGAACCCCACCGCCGCCCCAAGCGCTCGCTATTTCCACACCGCTGTTTGGTCCGGCACATACATGGTCGTTTGGGGCGGCTACAGCGGCAGCGCGGATTTTGCCGATGGTGCCCGCTACAACCCGACAACCAACCTCTGGAGCACGATTTCTGCCGTGAATGCGCCAGCCGCCCGCGACTCCCATGCCGCAGTCTGGACAAATACCGAAATGATCGTCTGGGGCGGTTACAGCGGCACTGCCGCCATCAATAGCGGTGGTCGGTACAATCCCGTCACCAATGTCTGGAACACCAGCGCTATGAATCCGATAGGTACCCCAAGCGCCCGCTATGGCCATACAGCCGTCTGGAGCGGCAGCGAAATGATTGTCTGGGGCGGGGGCAACGGCACCAGCTATTTCCCGGATGGCGCCGGTTTCAATAACAGCAGCAACTCGTGGAGCTCCGCCGCGCCCGCCTGCCCGCTTGGTGGCCGCGCCAATCACACTGCCATCTGGAGCGGCACCGAGATGATCATTTGGGGCGGCTACAACGGCAGCGCCCTCGGCGACGGAGCTCGATTCGACCCGACCACCAACGTCTGGACCACAATCAGCAGCACCGGCGCGCCAAGCTCCCGCTACCTCCACACCGCCGTCTGGACCGGCACAGAAATGATCATCTGGGGCGGCTACAACGGCGGTGCCTACCTCGGCGATGGTGCCCGTTACAATCCGTCCAGCAACTCGTGGAGCGCGCTGCCGTCGTTGAACAGTCCGGGTATGCGCTACTATCACACTGCGGTCTGGACGGGCACAGAGATGCTCGTCTGGGGCGGTTACAACGGCAGCGCCTACTTAAACAATGGAGGCCGTTTCAACCCCACAACCGGCGTCTGGAATCCGACGGCCATGAGTACCACCAACGCACCGAGCATCCGCAGCGACCACAGCGCCGTCTGGACCGGCACCGAAATGATCATCTTCGGCGGCTATAACGGCACCACCACCCACCTCGGGGATGGGGCCCGCTTCACCCCAACCACTAACACCTGGGTCACCCTGCCTACCACCAACGAGCCAGGCACCCGCTCCGATCACACGGCACTCTGGACCGGTTCGACAATGCTCGTCTGGGGTGGCTACAACGGCAGCGCCAACCTCGCCGACGGGGCCCTCTTTGACCCCACCGCCAACACCTGGACCGCCACCATCACGGTCGGCGCTCCAGTGGCCCGCAGCTATCAAAGCGCTGTTTGGAGCGGCACCGAAATGATCGTCTGGGGCGGCTACAGCGGCGCTTATCTCGGCCTCGGCGGGCACTATGCTCCGCTCACCGGCATCTGGGCTGTCACTTCCAATACCGGCGCTCCTCCCAACCGCAGCGGCCACACCGCCATCTGGACCGGCATTGAAATGCTCGTCTTCGGAGGAACCAATGGCGGTTATCTCAATGACACTTGCAGCTACTCGGCAGGCAAAACCATGTTTCTCTATCAGAAACCATGACGCCCCTGGCCATTTCCCTCAACCTTGACAAATTTTCAGCGAGGGGCACATTCATCGGCCGCCCTCGCCTCCCATCCCACCCGCCATGCGTCGCTTGCCCATGTTTCTCATTCTGCTCGCCGCACTTGACGGCGGCGCTCCGCTATCAGCCGCTCCTGCGGCACCCGATCCGGTTGCCCTCGGCAAGATTTTCGAAACCTCCACCAAGGCCGAGAAAAGCAAGGACTATGCCGCTGCCATCAGCTCCATGAAGTCCTATCAGCAACGCGGCGGCGACCCGTTCATCGCCACCTTGCGGTCCGGTTGGCTGCACTACCAAGCTGGCCAGTACGCGGATGCCGCCCAAGCCTACCATCAGGCCGCCAGTTTGAAACCCTCCTCGCTCAATGCGCTGCTCGGGTCGCTCAACGCCGCCCAAGCCATGCTCGACATCCGCAATACCGCACGGGCCGCCGATGCCGTGCTGCGCGTGGATCCGATCAACTATCGCGCCCTCATGGCGCTCGGAGGCCTCCATTACGCGCAAAAAGAATATGACAAGGCTGCGGTCGATTTTTCCCGCGTGCTGGTCAATTACCCGGACGATCCGGACGCCCTGAGCGGCGCTGCCTGGTCCTCCTTGCGGGCCGGGGATCCTGCCACGGCAAACACCAAATTTATCCTGCTGTTAGGCATCAACCCCGATTACCCCAAAGCCCAGGAAGGCTATAACTTGTGCGCCCGCCCTGACCGTTAGATCGCTGGCACCACCCCAACCGCCGATCTTCCCCATGATGCGCCTGTTGATCATTTTGGCCTTGGTGCCGCCCGCCCTGATGCGGGCCGGGGAATTGGCGGACATGCCGGGTGTGCCCTTTGCCCAAGAAGCCTACTGGGCACCGGTGGTGGGTTACCCGCGCCCCGGCTCCCTGCACGCGGTGTTCAATCTGGATTGCACCGATCAGGACGTCACCCCGCACGGCTTGATCCTGGAAAATCAGGGGCTCATCATCCAACCGTTACTTTCGTTCTACACCCCGCTCCATGCGGATCCAGCCGACTGGCTCGGCAATGTCACCTTCTCCGCGGGTGGCTGGGGAAATTGGCATTCGCACCCGGGCGGCACGGACCCCGGCAACTGGCGCGAGGTGGACCTGTTCTCCGGCCTCACATGCATCGTAGAGCGCGATTGGCAGTTGACCGCCTTCTGCTCCGCCTATCTCAGCCAGACGCAGTCCTACTCCACCGCTTGGGATTTTGCCCTCGCAGTGACATACGACGATACGGAGCTATTGGGAAATGAGGCACTGCATCCCTTTGTGGAGTACCGGCCGCAGATCCACGGCTCCACCACCGCGGTCATTGATCCGGAAATCGCCGGGGAAAGTTATTCATTGCGCTTGGGCATCATCCCACAGCATCAGTTCGGCCCGCTCAAGCTGGAGTTGCCGGCCTTCCTCACATGGGTGCCAGAGGGTTTCTATCAAGACAGTGGCGGGCGGCCAGCAGCAGGCGGCATCGGGTTCATGAGCGCCGCCCTGAAGCTCAGCCTGCCGCTGAAATACCTATCAACCAAAGATATCAACACCACGCTCTACGCCGCCGCGCAATACTATCGGATCGTCAATGGCGGGTTGCTGGATACCAACCAGGCGCTCGGCACATCTCTCCAGCGCGAGCACGACATCCTCCAGTTCCACCTCGGCATCCGCTCCACTTTCTAACACCCTTAAAAAGTTGAAAAAATGCCAGCGGGCAGAAAGTCCGTGTCACGGTGGCCCGTAGGATTCTGGCCGGTGGCTCGCGGCGCGAATGGGTATCACATTCACAATTCCGCTTGTATTCTGCGTCCCCAATGGGATCGTCGGTGGCCAGCCAGCCCCGCTTCCGTCCAACAGATCAAGCACTTCACTACGTCACCACCTCACCACACCTCCCCCGATGCGCCTGTTATGCATTTGTCTGTTTGTGCTGTGTCCCGCTTTGGGTAATTCCCAAGATGCCCGAAAAGTGAGTTGCCGCTTCGTGTGTCTTGATGGTGCGGCAGCCCCCCCATCACTGATAAACCTCTCGGCCAAAGGCGTCAAAACCCCCTGCACCGTCCCGCCTAACACGTTTTCCGCGCCTGTCGTTTGCCACGCCAAGGGGGATGCCATCACCTTTTTGACGGCATCGGACCTCAAACCCGCCGCGCTCGCCACGGTTCCAGCCAACATGAAATCCGCTATCTTGGTATTTGCGCCAGCCGTAAACGCGAGCGATTCCCTGCCATGGCGGACATTTGTGATCGAGGATTTTTCCGCCAACTTCCCGGATAGCGGTGCCTTGGTTGCCAACTTCTGCAGCCAGGACGTCCGTTTCACCATCGACGACAACCCGGTCACGCTCCACACCGGCATGGTTCACACCTTCGGCCGCCCAAAAAACCTCGACGCCTTCAACATGGGTGCCCTGCTCGCCGAGTTCCAGCAGGATGACTCGTGGCGAACCGTCAATGAAAACCTGCTGCGCTTCGCCCCAGGGATGCGCTTTCTGATCTATGCCTACTTTGATGACGCCTCTAACCGGGCACGCATCGCCACCTGCCAGGATATTCCGGTGACCAAGCCCGCCCCAAAAAAGTGAAGATTGCCCAGATGACGACGCGCGACCTGCAATTCACCGAATACAAGACCCTCGTCGAACAGGCACCCATTTTGATTTGGCGGGCTGACCTAACGATGGGATGTGATTACTTCAATGCCCGGTGGCTGGCGTTTACCGGGCGAGCCATGGAGGAGGAAATGGGCAATGGCTGGGCCAGCGGGGTGCATTCCGATGATTTGGATCGTTGCTTGAACCTATACACCCGCGCATTTGCCCGCCAGGAAGTCTTCGAGATGGAGTACCGCTTGCGCCGCTCGGATGGTGAGTTCCGCTGGCTCTTCGACCGCGGCGTGCCCTTCAACGATGCCGCCGGCCGGTTTGCCGGTTATATCGGAAGTTGCATCGACGTGACGGAGAGCGTGGATGCCAGAGCCAAGCTCAAAGCCGCGCAGGAAGCCGAGGTGAAGAGTTTGCAGGAACTCCTTCCGGTCTGTTCCTGGTGCAGCAAGGTCCGCAAAGATAGCGGCTATTGGAGCCAACTCGAGCAATACGTGTCCGAACACTCCGGCCTGAGATTCACCCATGGCATTTGTCCCGAGTGCCAAAGAAAACATTTCCCCGACGCGCCCTGCCATAATGACTGAATGCGGTGAGGCCGGGGGTAAGTTCTCTACACCTAGCGCCGGAATCTCATTCGCTGCGGGCAGGTGCGAGGGTCGGGTCATCTAGATCCAACCGATAGAGCACTTGGTTGTAATCGTAGCGCGGTGTCTTGAGCCGGTTGTCGCTGAAGGTGGTGGTGTAGGTCCCCTCAAATAATAGAATCGATTCGTCGGCGGAGCTGAGCTGCCAGTCGATCTGCACATTGTAAAAGGTATAGTTTTCATGCGTGGCCACCTTGACGGCGGGGCTCCACGGGCCTTCGGGTTGTTTGGCTTCGCAATACCAGACTTCACCAAAGACCGAGGGCTTGCCAAATTTCTGTTGGAAGATGAGAATCCATCGTTGCCGATAGTTGTTCCATGCAATCGCTCCTGACGCCACAACCACATCCGGCCCGCCAGCGGAGGTCTTGAATGATTTGGGGGCTTCGATCGACTGCCATTGCGAGCGGTCCTTCCATGCCTCGTAGGTCGCCGGGCATTTCATATTCGGCGGACCGTTGAAGTAGAGCCAAGATTTTCCGCCAGGATCCTTCCAGATGGCCGGGTGTCCGTCTGGATAGACATTTGGGGGCTCCGGTTCCGCCGCGGATCGGCGCCAGATGGTAGATACAACTTCGAAGCGCGAGATGGTTTCATTCCACTCCGCCAGCCCGATCTCTCCGGCTTTCAATAACTCCGGAATCTTCGAACATGTGGCGACGAGGTGCTCCTTGCCAGTCCGATCTGGAAGGGAGACCAATCCCGTCACCCAGCTGGGCCCCTTGCCAGGCATGGTGGCTGTTCCTCGTGGAATACCTTTGTCATTTCGAACGTAATCGTAAACGATGCCGATTGGTGGCTTCAGTGATACCAAGGGCTTGAGGGACGTCGTGGCCGCTGGCGTGTCAAAAATGCCTAACGGGTAAGCAGGCAGATTCGTGTCGCCCCAAATCCAGAACAAGCGCCCCTTGTAGGCAGCTGTCTGGACGGTATCGGAACCGGTGACGCCGGATTCCTGCCAAGCTGCGCATTCACCGAGTTTTTGGCTTTCAGCGAAAATGCCGGCCCCGGTCAGACGGCCGAGTCGTTTGGCGGGTTGTATGCGATCGATTTCGATTTTAAATGAGCCGCCGGGCTCGGGAGTGAAGCGGGTCCCGCGATTTCCGAATCCATCCGGTTTAAGTTCATAGCCATCGGATGAGACAGTCAGCCATGTCTCACGTCCCATGAATTCAGGCACGTCGAAGGCCACGAGTCCTGCGTTGTCGGTGATCAACGAGATATCATTCGTGGTGGTGAGCCGAACCAGCGGCACCGGCCAGCCATTCGTCTTGTCAACAACCCCAATCTTGCAGGGTTGCGCGGCCGTCGCTGGCCAACCAAGCCAAAACAACTGGAATAAGAGGCAGATGATTTTCATGGATTCAAATGGATGATACAGGAAAGATGATTGCTATCTATCAAAAAACCAAAATAGAAACATTGAACTCGCCAAGGTGGTCTTGGTCCGGTACGTTAGACAGCAGCCCCTCACGCCCACCCTGACACACAGCGAACTAACACCGCCCGGCAACTGAGACATGAAATTCATTTCAAGATTTTTTGCTACATCAGTGATCCAGATCAAGAACGGATCAGCCCATTGCACAAAAGGCAAGCTGATGAATCGCCTTTTGAGGGATATTACGATATTGGCAAACGAATCGAATCTATCAGAAGGCGAGATATGGATGGATCAGTCATGGAGAGTGAGTTTCTCAAGCGAAATTCCGGAGGAGATCCGTCAGAGAATGAGAAACGTGATCTCGTCGAGATAATCCACTGGCTACATGGGCACCGATGCGGCGGCGGCCACCGCCACCCGGGTCAAGCGGGTGATCTCATCCCAGCGCCCCGCTGCCACCAACGCCTTATCGACCATCCATGATCCGCCAATGGCCGCAACCAGCGGCACTTTCAGATAATCGGCCAAATTGCCGGTGTGGATTCCACCGGTTGGGATGAAGCGCAGCCCCAGATGGGCGTAGGGACCGGCCAGCGCCTTGAGCATGGCGACGCCGCCAGCCGGTTCGGCGGGGAAGAATTTGAGGAGTTTGCAGCCCAGCGCCCATGCCTGCTCCACTTCGCTCGGGGTCATCACGCCGGGCGCAAAGAGCAAGCCGCAATTGGCGGCGGCTTGCACGACCCGCGGGTTGAGGCCCGGGGCCAGCCCGAACACAGCACCGGCGTCACGCGCCTGCTCCACCTGGCTGGGCTCCAACAAGGTGCCTGCTCCCAATAACATCTCTGGATAGGTCTTGGCAATCCGCCGGATGGCACCGAGTGCAGCCCCCGTTCGCAAGGTGATTTCCATCACATCCAGGCCACCGGCCAGCAATGCCTCCGCCAGCGGGGCGGCGGCCTCCACGTCGTCCAACACCACGATGGGCACGATGCGCCCGCGTTCAATTCGTTCAAGCATGCGCCGAGAATGAACCCATTCGCGGCCAGCGACCAGCCAATTCTCAAGTCATCAAGGCCATGCAGCGCCTCAATGAGGCCAACGCCGGCGAAATTTCCGCAATTGAGAGCCTTCGCTTCAGTCTCCGACGCGGATCGAGCCCGGATCCCAGGTGATGGGCGGGAAGCTCATCTGCAAGTGCTTGAGGGTATCCACGAGGATGCGGGCGACGCACAGGTCGCGATACCACTTGCGGTTGGCCGGCACCACATACCAAGGTGCCAGCGGGGTGGAGGTGTGGGAAATCACATCCTCGTACACCCGCATGAATTCGCCCCACAGGACGCGGTCCTTGAGGTCATCGGGATTGACCTTCCAGTGCTTGTCGGGGTTGGCGAGGCGGCCCTCCAAGCGGCGTTTCTGCTCATCCTTCGAGATGTGCAGGAAAATTTTCACCAAGGTGGTGCCTTCCTCGACGAGCATGCGTTCAAACTCGATGACGTGGCGATAGCGGCGCTGCCAGACGCTCTCGGCAAAGATGTGTTTCACCCGCACCGCAATGATGTCTTCGTAGTGGCTGCGGTTGAAAATAACCAACTGCCCGTTAGACGGCACCTTGGAATGGATGCGCCACAAGAAGTCGTGACCGAGTTCCTCCTCGCTGGGTTTCTTGAACGAACAGACGTGAATGCCCTGCGGATCAATTTGCGAAAACACGTTCTTGATGCATCCGTCCTTGCCGCCGGTATCCATCGCCTGCAGCACCACCAACACCCGGTGCTTGTTCTGGGCGTAGAGGACTTTTTGCAAGTCCCGGAGTTCGGCCCGCAACCGCTCAAACTGCGGCTCCTGCTCATTCTTGCCGGAATCCCCAAACAACGCCTTCTCCTGGGCGTCAATCTTCTCCAGATTCACCTTCGATCCGTGTCTCACCAAATAGCGCTCGCGTGCTCCCTTGACTGGCATGCACGGGTTATCCACGCCTCTCCGGCCGATGGCAAGCAGAGAAAACAGCTCACACGCCAACCCATTCCGGCGACCTGGCTTTGGCACGGATATCAAACAATTTCCTGATCCCCCTGACGTGACCCGCTGTGGCACGGCTCACTCCGGCTCCTGGCGCAAATGCTCGATCGCATCGCGCAAATCCTCCTGCGTGACCACATCACTGACGTAGGCGTGACCCGGTGCATCGAGCAATACAAACCGAATCTTGCCAGCGGAGAATTTTTTGTCCCGAGCCAATTTTCCCATGATCGTTGGTGTGGCAATTTCCTCGTCGAGCACCAGCGGCAAACGAAACTTTTCCAACAAGCCAAGCAACGAGCGGCTCGCATCCGGGGCGAGCTGACAGTGGCGTTGCGAGAGGAATAACGCGGCCCGCAAACCCAGCGCAATGGCTTCGCCGTGGAGCATCTGGCCGTAGGGAATGGCCGCCTCGATGCCGTGGCCGATGGTGTGGCCGAAGTTGAGCAAGGCGCGGATGCCGCGGGTTTCATGTTCGTCGGCCTCGACGATGCGCGCCTTGATAGCAATGTTGCGGGCGATCAACTCGGCGGGCACCTCCCGGCTGTCCGGATCGAGGGCCGCCAGCTCCCCGAGCATCGCCGAATCGCGGATCGCCGCGTGCTTGATCGCCTCGGCAAAACCCTCACAAAACTCCCGCTGCGGCAGCGTTCGCAGCGTCTGCGGATCCACCAGCACCAAATGCGCCTGATGAAAACAACCTAGCAGGTTTTTTCCCTCACCGACATTCACGCCGGTTTTGCCGCCCACGGAAGAATCGACCTGGGCGACGATGGTGGTGGGGATTTGCACGAGTGGGATGCCTCGGAAAAAGATAGCGGCGACGAAACCGGCGAGGTCGCCGACGACCCCACCGCCGAGGGCTACCACCAGGGACCGGCGGTCGTGGCCTGCGCGGATCATCTCGCGGCACAGTCCTTCCGCCTGCGCCATCGTCTTGGATGCTTCCCCGGCCGCAATGACGTGCAAGCTCGGCCTGAACCCGGCCGCTGCCAGTGAGTCGAGCAAAACCTCACTGTGAAAGCCCGCCACCCGCTCGTCGCTGATGAGCGCCGCGCGACGGCCACCCAGACTGGTCTCACTGATAGCGGCCCCTGCACGCCCAAGCAGGCCGGATTCGACAACCACATCGTACGACCGTTCGGCCAAATTCACATGCACAAGCGACATGAGCTGAGCTTGAATCGCGTTTGCCCGTCTGTCGATTGCAGAGTCGTGGCATCGGGGACGAGGCAAGCCACGCCTGGAATCCTGCAATCCGTGATTCCCATTTCGCTTTCCACCACTACCATCGCTCCGCAACACCTCTGGCGACCTATTCTCCGGCGCTAACGTCACTCAGAAAAATTTCCCCTATGCATCTTTTGCTCATCGGTCACGGGTATTTGGGCCAGGCTCTCAGCCATCGGTTCCGCCAAGCCGGTTGGCTCGCCACCACCGTCTCGCTCACTGGTGGCGATGCCTCCCATGCCTGCGATGTGGCCGACGCGCAGGCCGTCGCCGCTCTTGCTGCCAAGTTCGCCCCAGACTTCATCATCCACTGCGCTGCTTCGGGCCGCGGCGGTGCCGATGCCTATCAGCGCGTGTACGTCAATGGCTGCCGCCATCTGCTCGAGGCATTCCCCGGGGTGCCGCTGCTCTTCACTTCCAGCTCGTCGGTGTATGCTCAAACCGATGGCTCGGTGGTCACAGAAATGTCTCCCACCCTGCCGGATCGAGATACTGGAATGCTTTTATTGCAAGCCGAACAATTCGTTCTTAAGAGCGGCGGAATCGTGGTGCGGCTGTCGGGCATTTACGGTCCCGGCCGCAGTGTGATTTTGCGGAAGTTTCTAACTGGCGAAGCGGTCATGGAAGACAACGGCGGGCGCTTTCTCAACCAAATCCACCGGGACGACGCGGTGTCTGCCATCCATCAGCTTGCCGGCAGTGCGTCCGGCCATCGCGGCGAGGTGTATAACCTCAGCGATGCAACCCCCCTCACTCAGCGTGCCTGCTACCTACACCTCTGCGCGCTTTTCCAGCGGCCGCTCCCCCCCTCGGCAGCACGCGATCCAAACCGCAAGCGTGGCTGGACCCACAAGCAAGTATCCAGCGCCAAACTCCAAGCCAGCGGCTGGCTGCCACAGTTCCCCTCGTTCCTCGATGCCGTGCCTGCCATCACACCCACGCTGGAGCTGTGACAATAGCGGTGGCCCTTGGTGCCGTTTGATGGCCGGTTAGACGGCCCGCCTTTCTCCTCAGTAGCGCTGCAACAACTCGAGGTACTTGCGGTCGAGCTGGTGGCCATCAAACGTCTCGTAAGTGACGTCCTTGCGGCCGCTATCAAAAATGCCGAAGGAGCCACGGAAGTTCCACAGCGCCCACCCCCAGCCGGCGTCCTGCCAATTGCGCAGGCAATCTTCCGCCCAGCCCAACACCACCGGGTGCGGCGTGTTTTGATAGGCACCCCATTCGCCGACCATCACACCGCCTCCCGCAGCGGCAAACGCCTGCCATGGCGGGATCGTCTGGGCACGCAACCAAGCCCGGTCGTGGGGCACACCGAGCTTGGGTTTTGAGGGATCGGCGGCACTGTAGCACAACGTCTCGGGTGCCTGATCCCACGATGGCGTGAGCCGCGCCACAGCCTCTGCCGCGCCCTCAGACGCCCGGATTCCTAACAAGCCAAGCGTCAGCCAATCGCCATCCACAACCCGCAGGGTGAGCGATTTGACCGGGTGGGGCAGGGTGAAGTTAAATTCCACTTCACCCTCGGCCTGCCAGCATTTCCAGCGGGGGTCGAGGGCATTTTTGCGCCATGGCCCCTGTTCCGGTCCGGCGCTGAGGGATTGGCGCCAGAGTTCCTTGTCGGCCTCGTCGCTCAGCGTCAGAACCGCGCTGCTGGACAGCGTCGTGGCCACCAACCGCAATCTGGCCCCCGCAGCCAGCGCCCCGCTGATCTGCAGGGGATGACACAACGCTCCCTTGGCCGGACTGATCAGAGTGCCCCCGGTGCCTCCGGCTTCCGGCCAGGTTGGTAGGGGCATCGAGGCTCCGCCCTGGACCCAACTCGCCTCGTAGTGGGTCAGTTGAAACGGCGTATAACCGCGAGTCATCATCGCAACCTTGAGTGGTATGAGCTCCGGCACTGGCAAAGTCCCCCACTGCAGACCGTCGCACTCCACCAGTCGTTGCGGGTCCTCGGCACGAATCGCCGCCACCACCTCCTTCACCACCACCAGATAGGCATCGGCCTTCACCCCAGAGGGTTCATTGAAAAGATTGAAACTCAGGTTTTTGTTAGAAATGCCCTTGTAGCGCCGCGCGAACATCGCCCAATGGCGGGCGGCCGCTTGGCGGGCATCAGCGTCGCTCCACAAGTCCTTGGCCTCCGCCGGCTTGGCCACCGTCCAACCGGGTGCCCGGTGCAGGTTCAGGCACACGTGGATGCCGTACTGGCGGCCCCAGGCCACGGCTTGGTCAATCTGACCGAGCGCCTCCTCATCAAAGCGGTTCCAATCGCCGCCCACAATGTAACCGCGGTAATCCATCGGCAGCCGCACGAAATTAAAGCCAAATTTGGCAATGAGCCGGAAGTCGTCCTCTCGAAATGCCTCGTGTTTACCGGCAAAGTTGAATTTTTCCAGCAAATTGAAGCCGCGCCAGCGCGGCAGCTTAGCGGGTCCGGCATCGGGCAGGGGAGCGGCGGTGGCGGCGGCAAACGATCCGAGAGTCAGCAGCAAGGCGAGGAGAGGGCGCATGGGGATAGGCATGGGGGTCATGGGGGATGGCTATTTTGGTTTTTCAAACTCTTGCCGGACTTGCGATTCCAGCTTCTTGAGGCTCTTCGTCGGGGCGGCCGTTGCTCGGGCGAGGTGTCACCGAGATTCTTGAACGGGCATAGTGTGACATCATTGCCGAATACCGGCAACACTGCATACCCGCGAATCTTGGCCTGGCAGCTGACCCATGTACCTCATCCAAAATTTTAGGACTTTGAGGAATTTCGATCAAATATCCCTGATCGCCTGCCGACTATGCTCGACCAGAAAATCATTTCAAAATTAGCTTGCGGGTCGGCTGAAGACGCAGCAACTTCACCGCGACTGCTGTGTGCGTTCGATTTGGTTGCAAGCCCGAACCGATACAATGGAACCGGGATCACTACTTTGCCAGATAGGTTATGCCTCCCCTGGAAGACCTTTGAAGGCAAAGCGATCCCACTTATTGAGCTTTAGGAACGTGGCTCATTGCGCCAAGAACGGCACAGCGGTTTTCTTTTCCCCCCTTGAGGATCGGAGTTGATTTTTCGTTCAAATCGCGGACCCTCGCTTCCTCCATGAAATCCTTAGGCGCTGCTTTCTTAACCTGCCTGGCTGTTTTCCCATCGGCAGTGATTGCCGTGGACGATGTTCCGCCGTCGGCGGAATCGTCCGAACCAACTGCCCAGTCCGAGCCAGCCTCCCCAGCCGAGCCCACCTTGGCCCAGCTCATGGCCCAACTCTCCGACGAAAGTTTCCAACAGCGCGAAGCCGCTTCGAAGAAACTTTGGCAACTCGGCGACTCCGCCCGCGAGGCCTTGCAAAAAGCCGCCGCAGGCAACGACCCCGAGGCGGCGCACCGGGCCAAGGCTTTGCTGCACAAGATTGACCTCCACCTCACCCCCAATACCGATCCGTCGATCGTCGCCTTGGTGGAGCGCTACAACAAGGCCGCGCTTGGTGAAAAGATCACCCTTCTCAAGACGATGCGGCAAAAGCACGCCTATCGCCAAATCCTCACGCTCTACGCCGCAGAAACCGACCCGAAAACCCGCAACGACCTGCAAACTGTCGTCAGTGGCATCGCCGTGTTTGCCGCCCGCGAACGCTTGGTGGAGGACGACGCCCCGGGGGCCCGCGAGTTGTTGGAGCTGGCACCCGCCGATGCCAAAAGCCTGATGGCTCTGGCCGCATTCCACCGAGCCAACGGCTCCCTCGAACAAGAACTTCAATCCGCAAAAACCTCCAAAGCCAAAGGTGCCCTCGCCTGGCAACTCGCTCTCCAGCGTGCCGCCGGCCGCCTCAACGAAGCCCGCTCCCTAGCCACCGACGCGGGTGAGCCCCTGCTCGCCGCCACCATGGCCATGCTCGCGGGTGATCCCCTGCCATGGCTGGAACATCACCCAGCCAACCGTCGCGCCAACCGCGACACTCCGGACCTTTACTCGCCGCTGGCCACCAAGCGCTGGCAAGACCATGCTCTGCGAAAGAGCGACTTGGAACCCTGTCTCAAGCTGCTCAGCTCGCGCAATCAGAGACTCCGCAACTTTGCTTCCAACTCACTCTTTCTCCTCGGAGAACCCACCGCCGCCGAAGCCAGCTTCATCAAATCCTCACCCATCGATGCCTTCGTCTATTTCGAGGCCATGGAGCATGTCCCCGAAGCTCTCGCCGCCATCGGCCTCGACCCCGAAAATCCCGACTTCTCCGCCTGGGCTCAAACCCGCTTCGACCTGCTCCTCAAAGAACCCGACTCGAACGATACCACCATTAGCGAACTCACAGCCCTCGCCGGCTTCCTTGAAAACCGCGGCCTCAATGACCAACTCTCCAAAACCTTCGACGCACCCCTCGCAGACCTCGCCAAAAAAAATCCCGACCTCTTCACCAATTTCCTCGGCTCCCTCTTCGGCAGCCGCTTCGTTCGCACCGGTATCCTCGGCCCGCTCATGGGTGCCGGCACCACTTGGGCCGGCGACGACCCAGAGCGCTGGGAACAGCTCGTGCTGGCCGCCTTCGGTGACAACGAGGACAATATCGCCTGTTGGAAGTGGTTCGCCGACATCCAGCCCGACGCATCCCGCAAACAACGCCTCGCCGCCATGCTCGCCCTCGCCGGCTATGGCGCCGACCCCGACCACCTCCGCGACACATGGCTTGCCATCGCTTGGGCCGCCATCACCAAGGCCGATGCCGACCAACAATCACCGCTGCTCAAGCGCCTCGCCTCACTCGTCGGGGTCGCCGGCGACGCCGCCACCAACCTGAAAATCCGTGACATGCGGCCGCCCAACGAGCCGGTCACCGAGCTGGATGGGCTCGCCCTGTTGCAATTTTCCGCCGCCGGCCGTTGGGAAGAAGCCTCCCAGCTCATCCTCCAACTTCTAACCAGCAAGACAGATCTCGCCGCCAGCACCCGCCCGGAACTTCACGCCTATGCCGCCTCCTGCCTGCGCCGCGCCGGCCACCCAGACCAGGCCGCCATCCACGACGCCTGGGTCGAAAAATTGGCGCTTGGCGATGCCGCTACCTATATCCGCATTGGCCATGGCTACGCCTTCGGCTCGGAATATGACCGCTGCTCGTCGTGGTGGGAGCGGGCCGCCCGCGAGGCCGCCCCCGATAGCGAATCCTACGCCGCCATCCTCCGCGTCCTCTCCACCGACCTGCTCAAGCGCGGTCTCTGGAGCCAGGCCGCCGCCACCTCTGAGGCTTTGGCCCAGTGCTACAGCGGCTTCAACCTCAGCAGCGCCAGCCTCAGCAGCAATTCCCCCTTGACGTTCCTCCGCTTGCGCCTCCAGGCCGATCAAGCGCGAGCCCTCAGCCTGCTCGCCACCGAACGCCCCAGCGCCTTGGCTCTGTTGGAAAAATGCCATGCCCTGCTGCCCTGCGATGGCTCGCTTGCCGATTATTTCTTCCCCGCCCTGCGCCAAGCCGAACTCATCGAACAACACGACGCCTGGTTCGCCCTCACCTGGGATCACCTTCAAAGCGTCATCCTTCACTACCCGCTCTCACACAATACACGCAACACCGCCGCCTGGCTCGCCGCACGCGCCTTGCGTCGCCTCGATGAGGCCGAGGATCATCTCCGCCAGGCCCTGGCCAACCATCCCAACCAATCCGCCTACCTCGACACCATGGCCGAACTCCAATTCGCCCGAGGCAACCGCAAACAGGCCGTCGAATGGTCCGAAAAATCCGTCAATTTCATGCCCTCCGACGATGATGTGCGACGCCAAAATTTCCGCTTCATCCACGACCCGTTTCCCGAGTAGCCCCACCGCCACTCCTACCCGATCCACGCCAAAAACTCCCGGTTGCCATCGGTCCCCGTGATCGGCGAGGCGATCACCCCCCGCCACTCACGCCCCTCCGTCTCACTAACAAAATGGCGGATCTTTTCCACCGCCCGCTGGTGCAAGGCCTCATCCCGCACAATCCCGCCCTTGCCCACATCTTCCCTCCGCAACTCAAACTGTGGCTTGATCAGACACACCACGCTGCCCGACTCGTCCAACACCGAAAATACCGCCGGCAATACTTTCGTTAAGGAAATAAACGATAAATCCATCACCGCCAACCGAACCCTCTCGCCTAGATCAGCCGCCACCATGTGCCGGGCGTTGAATTGCTCCTTAACAATCACCCTCGAATCGTTGCGCAACTTCCATACCAACTGATTGGTACCCACATCCACCGCGTGGACCCGCAGCGCGCCGCGTTGCAGCAAGCAATCCGTGAAGCCGCCGGTGGAGGCCCCCACATCGAGGCAAACCCAGCCCTGAGGGTCGATGGCAAAGGCATCCAGCGCGCCTTCGAGTTTCAGCCCGCCGCGGCCGACGTAGCGCGGTTTTTCCTTCACCGCCAAAGGCGCATCCACCGCCAACTTGCTGCTCGGCTTGTCGATGAGCCGGTCGCCGCTGCGCACCTCGCCAGCCAAAATCAGCCGCTTTGCCTGCTCACGGGACTCGCACAGCCCCCGGCTGGTGAGCAGGGCGTCGGCACGCTCGGTTTTCTGTTTGTTAGCTTTGGGAGGGGTCATGGTGATTGGCTAAAGCCCGCCTCGCGCATGCGCCGGGCAAAGGCCACGGCCGCCTTGTATTCGGGCTCAGCGGCGTTGACATGTGCGGAGTGTGCGCGGAAATGCACCAGATTCAAGCCCGATGCACTGGCAGCCCTTGAAATGCCGAAGATGGGGAAAGACAGGTCCGATCACATTCCATTTGACGGAGGAGCCCGCCCGGTGCATCCATTTCTCTTGTGGAGCGCCCTCTCACAGCCCTGTTCGTCGATTGCGATTCCTACTTCGCCTCAGTCGAACAGCACCTCGACCCAACCCTGCGCGGCAGGCCGGTGGGCGTGGCACCGGTGATGGCCGAGACCTCATGCTGCATTGCCGCCAGCTACGAAGCCAAGGCGTTCGGCGTGAAAACCGGTACCCGCGTCAGCGATGCCCGCGCCATGTGCCCCGGCATCGCCATCGTCGAGGCCAAACCACCGGAATACCTCCGGGTCCACCATCAGGTCATCGCGGCGGTCGAGGACTGTATCCACATCGAAGCCGTCCTGAGCATTGATGAAATGTGGGCCTGGCTCCCATACAACCTGCGCGAACGGGCCACCGTCGAGACCATCGGACGCAAGATCAAGGCCAGCGTCGCTCGCCACGTGTCGCCGGTCATCAAGGTGAGTATCGGTGGCGGGCCAAACAAATACCTCGCCAAAATGGCCAGCAAGATGCGCAAGCCCGACGGCTTGTTTATCATCGAACACGCCCAGCTGCCCGACGTCCTCCATCCCCTCAAGCTGCGCGACTTCACCGGCATCGGCAGCAGCATGGAAGCCCGCCTGCTTTCCTTCGGCATCCGCAGCGTGGAGTGCCTGTGCGACGCCACCAAGCCCGAGCTGCACAAAGCCTGGGGCGGTGTCCTCGGCGACCGGTTGTGGCACCTGCTACGCGGCGATGAGATTCCAGACCTGCCGTCGCCCCGCAAATCCCTCGGCCACAGTCACGTGCTGCCACCCGATAGCCGCGTCCCTGACAAAGCCTGGCCGATCCTCTGCAAACTGCTGCACAAGGCCTGCGAGCGGCTGCGGGCCGAGCACCTGCTCACCGGCTCGCTCACCCTGCAGATCGCATTCGTCAGAGGACCGTCGTGGTCGGCCGACGCCCACACAGTGGAAACCGATTCCACCACCACCCTCATGCACCTGATGGAACGGCTCTGGCATCAGCGGAGCGAACCCGGCTGCCTGATCCTTAAAGTGGGCATCGTGCTCACCCACCTCTGTGAGTTAGGCAACCACACGCCACAATTGTTTCAAGACGGGGATGGTGCCGTTTCCAAAACCCGTGCCAAGACCAGCGGCACGCCTAACAATCCGCCTAACACCGCAGACAGCGACCCCGGGAAACACCAACGCCTCGATGCCGCCCTCGACAAGCTGCGGGCCCGCTACGGCCGCAAAGTGATCTACTATGGCAGCGTCCAGGAAAGCCGCGACGCTGCACCGATGCGCATCAGCTTCACCCACATTCCGAATGCAGGGCTGGAGGGCGATTGAGTGCCGGTTTCTCAATTCCTCTCCATCAAACTCGTCGTCGGCTCCGACTCTCTCTTCCCGTCTCACCAAACGCGGCTTCCTCATCATCCTTTGCGCCTTGGCGGCTTTGCGCGAGATATTCTTCCTGAAAATGGAGAGGAGGGATTTTGGATTGTGGGAAATCCTACAGCGGGGGAAGTCTTCAACCATCGGTGATAATCACCCCTCATTAGCCGGAATCATGAAATATGCCGTTTCTTTGCAAAACGAATGGCTGAGGTCGAATGATAACATTGAACTTGACCCGATCGGTACGTAAGCGCCCCAATTGGCGGCCACTAGCCCCACTGGGACATCTGGAGCCTACTGGGCCAAGCGCTCGGAAAGGTCCATGAATGACAGCTTGGTTTTGAGAGGGGGGAGTGAAAAGCGCTCTGCCCGAAAAGCCGGGGGTTGCGCATTGCGGGGCGTTGTGACAGGCTCATCGGCATGCCTTCCCTGCAAGGAAAAACATTGTTGGTGACCGGTGCTTCCAGTGGCATCGGCCGCGCCTTGTGTGAACTGCTCGTCTCCCGGGACGCCAATGTGCTGGGCGTCACCCGGCGGCCGGGCGCATTGTCACAGGACGTCTCACCGATTGTCGCCGATCTGACGCAGCGCGAGGAGGTTACCGGTATTTTTCATGGGCTGGGAAAAATCGATGCCCTCGTGAATTGTGCCGGAGTGGCCTATCTATCGCGCATCAGCGACGGCAATCCGGCCGATTGGGAGGAAATGTGGCGAGTCAACGTGATGGCCCTCGCCCTTTGCTGCCAACTCTCACTGGCCCATTTCCCAATCGACGGCGGACGCATCGTCAATGTGAGCTCATTGAGCGGCCACCGGGTGCCGCCAAGCGGCGGGTTTTACTCGCCGAGCAAATTTGCCGTGCGTGCCCTCACCGATGCCTTGCGCTTAGAACTCAAATCCGCGGGCTCCCCGGTCCAAGTCGCTTGCGTCTCACCCGGTTACGTCGATACCCCACTGCTCGACGACTACTTCCGCGGCCGGGAGACGATGCTCAGCCAAACGCGGGCCGCCATGAAGATGTTGGATCCAGAAGATGTGGCATGGGCGATTCTGGGCATCTTGGAAGCACCCGTCCATGTGGAAATCGCGGATATTCTCATCCGCAGCGCCCAACAACGGATGTGAGGCGGATGTTTTTTCAGATTGCAATACCAACCGGGCGGTACCTTATCCGGTGCTTGGCGGTGGTTGGCTGCGTCGTGCTGGCATCGTGCATCGACGGACGCGAGGAATTTTGGCTGGCGGGTGATGGCAGTGGGCGGGCGCTCATTCGGTACACGTTGCCGTCGAGTCTGGCGCGCAGTTGCGGAGGCGAACCGGGATTGGAGAAGATTCTGGATGAGTTCATCCGACAAACCCCGACGTTGACAAACGCGACGCGACGGGTCAGCCGTGAAGGCGAACGCACGGCTGTGGAGTTTCAGGCGTCGTTTAAATCCGCGCTCGATCTGATGAATGCGGTGCGCGGCGACTCGGTGTTGGCATCGGGGAATCTGAAATCCACGGTGCCGCCGTTGATCGGACATTTTGATTTCCAACGCAGCGGTCTAGCGGTTGAACTCACACGCACCGTGCAACCGGCCCAGGCTCTGCCTGGGGCGTTCTTGATGCCAGCCTCGCAATTTAACGGGCGGCGATTGGTGTACATTCTGCACCTGCCGATGGTGGTGGAGGCGTCCAGTGCGACGCGCACGGCGGACGGTGGCCGCACGCTCATCTGGGATCAGACGTTGCAGGAAGGGCTGAAAAAGCCCGTGGTCATTCACTTCAAGGGAAATGTTCCAGCTCCCTGGCCACTGGTGGCCGGACTCGCCGTGGCATTGACGGGGCTCGGATGCCTGGGATTCATCGGAGTACGCAGACTGCGAAAATTGGCAAAGCCGCCTCACCGGCCAGCCAGCGAGTGATACCCGCAGGATTGCAGATTCGGCTTTCGACAGTTCGGCTTTCGCAATGCTTCCTTATCCGCGCAGACTCATTTTCTTCCCCGGCTCAATCTCATCCAGGCCCGCTCAGGGCGCTTTGACGTCGTAGCAGAGGAGGATATTTTGATCGCGGATGTAGAGACGGCCGCCGGTGATGACCGGGTGAGGCCAACTATTCTTTTTGCTACGTTCGGGTTGGTCGAACCTGCCGTGCTCGCGATAGCCCTCGGGAGTGGCCTCGATCAGGGCAAGGGTTCCTTCCTCGGACTCGAACCGGCAATACAGCCGTTCGTCGGCATAAGCGATGGCGCCCTTGCCCAGCTTGGATTTCTCCTGCCAGACCTCTTCGCCGGTTTTGAGGTTTTGGCATGTCCAGCCGCTGGCGTCGGAATGGCCATAGAGATGATCGCCCACGAGAACGACGCCGCCGTGATGGTTTTTCATGACCTTGTTGGCGTAAATCTCCTCGGCACTAAACTTGGACCCGTCGCTGGTCACTTTGAATGCATTGCAGCCAACCCCATAACCGGAGGTCACATACACCATGTCCCCAGCTACGATCGGCGTCGTAATGACGGCGGTGCGGCCCGCACGCGGGGCTTTCCACAACACCGCGCCCGTCTCTGGAGCCACGCCGAAGACGTGGGCGTCAGTGAGTTGAACGTATTGCCGGGTGCCCGCGATGGTTGTTAGCAAAATCGAAGAATAAGCCGCGTTATCGGTGATGTCGGTGGTCTGCCAGAGTTTTTCACCGGTGAGTTTATTGAGGGCTAACATGGTTCCCTTACTTCCGCCA
The DNA here is from genome assembly GCA_903875675.1 of Akkermansiaceae bacterium. Lineage (GTDB taxonomy): Bacteria > Verrucomicrobiota > Verrucomicrobiia > Verrucomicrobiales > Akkermansiaceae > Luteolibacter. Next base: position 22,100 of record CAIQXC010000287.1, on the reverse strand, counting down.
GGCGTGCAAACCAGCCGATCTCCATCGACCCATGGCGACTCTGAGTATCCCCAACCAGACATCATTTTTCCGCCGAAATCATCGACAAGTTCCTTGTGCCAAAGCACCTTGCCGGATTTTCGATCGAGGGCCACCAGATTGCCGCCGGCTCCCAGCGTGAAGAGCCGTTCCCCATCCACCGTCGGGGTGCAGCGCGGCCCCTCGGGATATCCCATCTTGCGGTTAGCGGCTGCCGTGGGGGTGCTCCAAACTTCCTTGCCGGTCTTGGCGTCGAGAGCCCACACGACTTCTTCCTCGCTGCGGTAACCCATGCCATAAATGCTGCCGTCGGCCACGGACGGAGTGGAATAGCCTCCCCCGAGTTCGCGAGCCGTCCAAACCAGCTTGGGTCCCCCCTCCGGCCAACTCTTCAGCAGTCCGGTTTCAGATGACTTGCCATCCCGGTTGATGCCGCGCCACTGAGGCCAATCCTCGGCCCGGGTGGGCGGGCTCATCGTGATGGAAAGGACGCAAATGAGTGCGAGCAGAGCAGGTTTTATGTTCATATTCGTTGTTGTGGTTGTGGTGATAATTTGGATCGGGGTCAAGACAAGCCGCCAAGCGGAGTTATAGAGAATTGCTGAGGCAGCAACCGGCGCAACATCGGTCCGGTCATGGCAGTGGTCAACAGGGCCATGATCACGAGCATGGTGAAAATCTCGCGGTTGAGTAGTCCCAGGTCTAGCCCGATGTTGATTGCCACCAGTGCCATGAGTGCCCGGGTGTTCATCAGGGTTGCGATGCAGGCAGCTTCCCGCCTGGGCTGACCGGTCAGCCTCGCAGCGAGATAGCAACCGCCCAGCTTGCCGGCGACGGCAGCCAGCAGCACTACTCCGCATCCCAGCAAAGCCCCTGGAGTGGTGAGCGTGCCAACATCGGTGTTCAATCCCGTCATCGTGAAAAAGATCGGCACCATGGCGACGACGACAAGATCCGCGAAACGTTCGCGCCATGCCTTGACGAGGTCGCGCTGCCCGTGCACCGCAACCCCGAGCAGGAACGCCCCAAGAACCGCGAACACACCTAACCAGTTGCTAAGAATACAACTGCCCATCATTACGATCAGCAGCAGCGTGAGGAATGAGGCGGACATGTGGCCGGGTGGGTAGCGCACCGAACTCTTGCGCCATGCGCGGCACAGCAACGGGCCGATAAGTTTTTGCTGTAGGAAAAACAAGACCAGTACGCTGAGGACTTGTCGGGCCAGCCCCCAGCCGTCGAATCCTGAAGTGACCAGTGCGGTGGCCAGTGCGAGCAGCATCCAGCCTATCACGTCATCAATGGCCGCCGCGCTGATGCTCATCACGCCAATAACGGAACGCTCGAGCTTCATTTCGAGGAGCATGCGGCCCATGACCGGCAACGCGGTGATAGACAGCGCGATGCATAGAAAGAGTTGGAAGCCGAACTTTGGTAGGTCGGGGGCGAAGTGCCGATGCAGCCACGGTCCGATGGCCAGACCGCAAAGGAACGGAAAGGCAATGCCCGCCAGCGAGACGGCGGTGACGGTCTTGGAGCGGGAACGCAGATGCCCGTAATCAAACTCCATCCCAACTTGAAACAGCAGCAGAATCAGCCCGAGCTTCCCTAACAAATGCAGGGATTCGTGGGTCTCTTTTGGAAACAGAAGCGGCCAACCCGCAGGCCAGATCAAGCCTAGGGCCGAAGGACCGAGTACGATACCTGCGGTGATTTCCCCAACTGCAAGCGGTTGTCCAAACCTTTTCCCTAACCGACCAAACAGCCACGCCGCTCCTATGATGATCATCCATTGGAGCAGAACGAGTTTGGTGTGGGTTTCGATGGCGGTTGGATTCATGATGGATCCAGAAAATGGATCGGCCCTTCGGATGTAACTCTACACATGGCGGCACCTGCGACGGGCGGTGCCCGAGCAGCGCTTCGAATCGCCTTGATCGTTAGATTACTATGGCTTGGTGAGAGCCAGAGCGACGAGGTCGCCGATATTATTTTTGCAATAGAGGCGGCCGTTAGCCAGAACGGGCACGACCCAGCAGCGTTTTTCGAGCACCTTGGCGCGGGCCAATTCCTTGAAGGCAAGAGGCGAGGCGTCGGCGACGACCAGGTCCCCGGTCTCGGACTGGATGATAAGTTTGCCATCGGCGATCATCAAGGAGCCTTTGCCAAGGTCATCCTGCGACCACTTCACATCGCCCGTGGCGAAGTCCAGACAAGTGAGCTTGCTTTCATCGAACCCATACAAGAACCCCTTCCAAAGCACGCAACTGTTGAAATGGTTGCGCATTTTCTTGGTCTGCCAGACGTACTTCAACTCCGTGCCGCTGAATTCAAATAGCGCCGCCCCTTTGCCATATCCACTGGAAACAAATATCTTGTCTCCGCTGACAATCGGGGTGGAGGCGTTAATCTCATAGTTGGTCTTCCACTCTTGGCGTGCCAGCGGCTTGCCGCTATCAGCTTCGCGCAGCACCAGGCCGTACCCGTCGAAAAGCGCGAGCAAGCGTTTGCCGCCCTGCTCAAACGCCAGCGGCGCTCCGTAGCCAGCCCCTTCGTCGCCACTCTTCCAGGCCACTTCACCGCTCGTCTTGTCCAAGGCCACGGTGGCTGCCCCCGGGGCTCCGACATCGACAATCACCCGTTTTTCCAGCACCAGTGGTGACCCGGCGTAACCCCAGGTCGGCACCTTGCCGCCCAAATCCTTCACCAGATGTTTCATCCACACGACCTTGCCGCTCGCTGCATCGAGACAATGCAGATGTCCTGCCCGGCTCAGCGTGTACACCCGGTCACCGTCCACGGTCGGCGTCGCTCCCGGGCCGCCTTCAAACATGTGTGGATCCAGCGGACAGGCATACGACTGTTTCCAAATCGGCTTGCCAGTGGCCGCATCGAGGCACAGCACCGTGTCGGAATTGTTCGCGTTGCCCATCGTGTATAAGCGTCCTTTACTCACCGCCACGGCGGAACAACCGATCCCGACGTTGAGCTTGAAAAGCTGCTTGGGTGCGTCCGCCCCCCACTGGCTCGTCCAGTCGGTCTCGGTCGAAATACCGTCGCGGTTAGGGCCCCGCCATTGCGGCCAATCGGCGGCTTGGGCGCAGCAGGCACTGAGAATCAACCAGGGAATGAGTGTTTTCATGATCGTCGCTTGTTTTTCGTGGTTCGTTTTGTTGTAGCTAACAGTTGCCATCACAATCGGCACAGCTCGTTTGATCGCGGCAATCAGGAAAACGCTGCCAGCGCTGGGATTTGAATTCGAAACGTGGCAACGAACCCGGTGCGGCGAGCAGCACGGGAATCCGTAATGCCAGCACAGTTTGCAGTTCGCCAGCTAGCTTATCTGCCATCGCCCCGGCGTCAAGGCAATCCAGTGTTGGCTCCAAGGTAATCTCCAGCTCGGTCATGGCTGCGGCCTCCCGCACCGCGACGCGGTACTCGGCGACGTGAGGACAGGAGCGCAGGATTTGCTCGATTGCGGTCGGATAGACGTTAGTGCCGCGCACGATGACCATGTCGTCAACGCGGCCGCGGATCCCGCCTTCGAGCAGCGTATGCCCGTCGCGCCTCAGAGGTTTGACCAAGTCCCCGGTCCGGTATCGAAGCAAGGGGGAACCGATGCGGCCAAGGTTGGTTAGCACCAGTTCTCCCGTGCCATCCGCAGCCGGGTTGATCACCTCGGCAAGGTAGTCGGAGTCAAGAATGGCGAGCATCCCTGGCGCAACCTCGTAAGTCACTGGCCCGATCTCGGTCATGCCATGATGATCAAACACCCGCGCGCCGCCCCACAAATCCTCAATACGGCTGCGGGTTGCCGGCACGCTGCCACCGGGCTCTCCTGCAACGATCAGGCTGCGGATATTTATTTTCGTTAGATCGTGATCGCTTTGCCGGGCGAAATGGCCGAGTCGCAGAGCATAGGTAGGGGTGCAACAGAGGTGATCGACTTGATTGTCGAGGATCGCCTGCAGCCGGGCGGCACTGCTGAGTCCACCCCCGGGGAGGCACAGGCAGCCGAGCCGCTGGGCCGCCTCAAAGGCCAGCCAAAACCCGAGGAATGGCCCGAAGGAAAACGCGAAATACACACGCTCGCCAGGTCTAACGCCAGCAGCACGCAATACCTCGGTCCAGCAATCGACCATCCAGCTCCAGCTATCGGGTGTATCAAGCCAGCGCAGCGGCATGCCGCTGGTGCCGCTGGTTTGGGTAAAGCGGGTGTAGCGATCCGGCGGGTACGTTAGATTGGTGCCGTACGGTGGATGTGCAAGCTGGTCGGCGACAATCTCGGCCTTTGTCGTTAGGGGCATGCGCTCGAAAAACTCGGCGATGCTGGCGGCCCCGTTTGCAAATCCGGCACTGTGCAACTTCCCTGCGTAGAAGCGATTGTCCGGGGATAACGCGGCCAATAAACGGTTCAGCTTCCGAAGTTGCACGGTACCAGTCATGGTGGCGGCCCTTGGTTTACGATGGCTGCAGGCTGGGGTTTGGGCGGAGCCGGCTTGTAGAAAGTGACCAATCCCCCGCCTGCAACGGCAAGCAGCAGGCCAAGGTAGAAAGGTTTGGGAATAGCCCCCAAGCCGCCTTCTGGCGGGTGCATCAGCACGGCGACAAGGGCATTGACGACAGGAGCGCCGCCGAACACCAGGGTCATGACCACACTTGGCTGGCCTTTGGCAGCAAATGCAAGCAGCACGCAGAACGCGCCAACGGCCCCCACAATGCCCGCCAAAAGCGACCAACCCATACCAGCTAGCGGAAACCTCCAACCGGCACCATTGACTACCAGAATTGCCAGCGGTGCGAGTACGGCTGTTAGAAAATAGGCCAGCCCGACAAACAAGAACGCCTTGTAGCGGCCATGCACAGGATCTCCCATGCCCGCTTGCCCGGAGTGCAGGAAAATTCCATAGAGCCCCCAGCTTACGACTGTCATCAGGGCGAATGCGAGCCAGGTCATGCCTGGTTGGTTCGTATCAGTAGCTATCATCATGCGGTGGTTTGGGGTTGGAAATATTCGGGCGGTGCCACTTCCAGCTTGGCGCGGATCTGTTGGGGAATGGCAACAGCTTTCATCGTCTGATTGAGCGGGTCCATGCCGATGGCCACTGCGACAAGACTGCCGCGGGCCACTTCAATGGAGCGCCCGTCATGCTGGGTACGGAAGATAAATGTGTAAGACAGCGACTTGCTGCGGATCTCCCGCACCAGAAGTTGGATATCAACGCTCTCCTCAAAGCGCAACGGATGTTTGTAATCGCAACTGGCATGTACCCGCGGCCAGCCGACCTTGCCAACACCCGACGCGGGATGCACCTCGATGCCTAGGGAGCGGTAAAATGCGTGCTCGGTAGCTTCCATGAAGCGGAAGAAGTTAGAGAAATGCATGATCCCGGCCATATCGGTATCGGAAAACTCAACCGATCGCGTTAGTATATATTCAAATGCCATCGGTTTCCATCAGAGGTTGGCCGTGAGTGACCGGTGCGGGAACATCGGCGAATTCCGCGACGCGGCTGAAGAGTTCGTCAAAGTCAGTGAACAGATCACCGGTTAGACAGTCGGTCAGCCGGCTGTGGAGGTGCGGATAGGCGTTGAAGAGTTCCTTGAAGCGGAAGTTCGGATCATAAAACGCATAGACGAGCTTGCGCATGCTCTCGATGCCGTAGCAGAGTGTGTTGCCGTAGTCGGCAAACATCGCTGCGGAATAGTCCCCGGCACTCAGCGCGGCGTCAACGGCATCGCCAGCCAACTCGCCACTGCGCAAGGCCAACATCACCCCCGATGAAAACACCGGGTCAAGAAAAGCGAACGCGTCGCCGACCAGCACCAGACCGTTCATGGCGCAATGTTTCGAGCGAAACGAATACTCACTGGTCGCCCGATACGGGGCCGCCACCTTGCCTGGGGCGAGGTGTTGCTTGATCCAGAGGTTATTTTCCACCTCGCGCTGGAACACTTGCTCGGGATCACGAACATGATCCCGATACAGATAGGAACTCTCAGCCACGGCTCCAACACTCACCATGTCGTTAGGCCATGGGATATACCAGAACCAACCCTTGCCCGGCAGATAGGCAACGGTGGTGGCTCCTTCATCAATCCCGGGATCGCGCAGTGCTCCCTGATAGTAGGTCCACACCGCAATCTTGTTGAGCTTTGGATCGCGAATCCGCCAGCCGTTCTTCACCTGGGTGAAGCCGTCACGCCCGCTGGCGTCAATGGTCACTGGCGCGTGCACCTCAAACTCTCGGCCTTGCTGATCGATCCCGCGGACGCCGACGACACTGCCGTTCTCGCGAATTGGTTCCTTCACCGTCATTTCTTCCAAAGCCTCGACGCCTTTTTCACGGGCGTTGTTCAACAACATCTCGTCAAACTCACTGCGCACCACCTGCCATGTGCTCGACGACGGATGATCCCAATTCTGCGTGAAATAAAATGGCGATGATACGTCTCCAGCCTGCCGCACAAATTGCACACTGTATTTCCTAACAAAGTGGCTTTTTTGGAGCTTGTCCAGCATCCCAAGCCGCTCAAGCGTGAAATACGTGTAGGGAATAAGCGACTCACCAATGTGATAGCGAGGAAACTTCTCTTTCTCCAACAGCAAAACACTCCGGCCTTTCATTGCCAGCACAGCGGCAGCGGTCGACCCCGCAGGGCCTCCGCCGATTACGATGACATCATAGTTCTTTTTCATAGGGGTAGAATTTCGACAATATCGGCGAGCACCTCGCCTGAGGGGGTGAGCAGCGCATTGCAGCGGCCGTACAATTGGCCGGGCTGCTCAAGTGCCAGCGCGCGGCTAATGACCGCGTCGGGCTCGACGCAGATGAAGGACTTCGGCCGGCTGCGGAATGCGAAGCGATGCAGGTGAAGCAGGGTGCCAAAGGGCAACTCGGCTTGAATGATATCCCGTCTCAGCAGCGGCGGCAAACGATCGAGATGAATCGTGATGGCGCCAAATTCAACATGCTGTCCAGAGGAATTTAAAACCAGAACGACCTCACGTTGATAGATATCACCGTCCGTCGTGCTGCGCAATAGCAGCAAATGAGAGTGATCACCATGAAAGACTTCCAGCTTTGTGGTCATGTCGCCGTTGTGAGCTAACAAGTCCCGCTGTGGCTGCGGAATATCAGAGGCAGCGACCTCCCAAACAGCAGGCATATCTTGCGCCACCGCACTGTAAGAGCGGGCTAGCGGACACAATCCGCATTTTGTCCCGCTGGAACCGCCAGCGGGCTTTCGGCAGAAGTCACCGCAACAAAGGGATGATATATCAGGCGTAGCGAGCATCGCGATGTTCTGGTAGGAAAAAGTCGTGGAGCAAGGTATCAACTTGTAGCAAGCCCTGGCGGGAATAACCAATCGTGTCGCCGTCGATGACTAGAAATCCCTCGGCAGCCAATTGCCCCAGCGGAGCGGCAAAACGTTCGGCAATATCCACCCCAAACTTCTCTTGGAAGTATTTCCGGCTCAGACGTCCGAGCTTCATTTGGAGGATCATCTCACGGATCAGACGCTCCTCGGCGTTGGGGGCCAGCGCGCGCCACAGCGGCAACTCGCCGCGCGACACCTGGTCAAGGTACGGTACTATGTCGTGTTCATTCTGAAAATGCACGCCATTGATGTGACCAAATGACGCCACTCCGATCGGCAGCAAGTCCGCGCCTTCCCACAACCTGTCACGGTAGAGAAACTTGGTGTGCGCCGGGTTTTTCACCGCCGTGTAGGCACTCGCGATGGTATAACCGGCTTTCTCCAACTCGGCAAAGGCATAAGCCACCCATCCGCGCTTCGTCTCCCAGTCAGCAACCGGCGCCACCAGCTTGCCGTCGGCCTTCATCTCTTTGTAAATGGTCGTGTTGTATGGAATCTCCATCTGATAGATAGTCACACTCTCCGGCGACATTTCGATGGTCCGCTCAACGCACTTCACCCAATTCGCATCAGTCTCCTCAACCATGCCGGCAATGAGGTCAATGTTGATCTGGTCAAAACCTAACGAACGAGCCCAGCCGTAGGCCCGTGCAATTTCCTGGGAATGATGGGCCCGGCCGTTGATCTCAAGGATGTGATCGTCAAAATTCTCCACGCCGAGGCTCAAGCGGGTCACTCCCATGTCGCGAATCGCTTCGAGTTTGGCCTCGCTAAGGGTGCCTGGCTCACATTCAAAAGCGACCTCCTTGACAGCATCCCAAGGCAACAGTGCCTTGAGTCGTGAGGTGAGATTCTCCAGCTGTTTGACCGACAAATACGACGGCGTGCCGCCGCCAAAATAGATAAACTCGGGCAATCGGCCGCCAATGAACGGCTTGAGGACGTAGCTCTCCAACTCTGCTACCGCCGCATCGATATACTGTTGCACACGCGCCGCATTTTGATCGGTGTACACTTTGAAGTAGCAAAAGTGGCAGCGCTTGCGGCAAAACGGAATGTGCACATACATTCCTAACGAATTTCCTGCGACCGGTGGACGATCCAGCGCCGCCTGCACCTCGCTGAGTTGCTCGTGATTCCAGAACGAGAACGGCGGATAGTTGGCGACGAAGTAGTTGCCTGGTCGGGTTTGTTTAGGCTGGGCTGTCGTTAGGTCGTTCATAGACAATATTCGTATAGTTTCACAAAGTCCGCTACTCTCACCGGTCGCGGGTTGAACTGGGCAGTCCACTGCCGCGCTGCCTCCTCGGCCAGCATCGGGATTGATGATTCGGGCACGCCGCAATCGGACAAGCGCGTAGGGAGTTGGGTGGAGGCCAAGAGCTGAGTCAGGCGAGTGACGAGGTCCGGATCAAGATCGGCGTAAAAATCCCCGGCAGAGGAGTTATATCGAACCACATGCGGCAACATCATGCCGACTGCGTGGCCGTGGACGATGCCGAAATGGGCGGTGAGCGGATTGGCCGCGCTGTGAGCCGCTCCAAGCATGCTGTTCTCGATGGCCACGCCCGCAAGGGCCGCGCCGAGTTGCATTGCCGAGCGGGCCGATAGATCCAGCGGCTGATCCAGCACCTGCGTTAGATTGGATGTGATAAGCCGGTATGCCTCTCGACTGAACATCGCTGACAATTCGCTGCGCCGGGTCGTGGCCCATGTCTCCACCGCATGGGCCAACGCATCCAAGCCAGTGCAGGCAGTGACATGCCGCGGTTGCGTCAGCGTCAGCGTCGGATCGAGAATCGCCACCCGGGCCGCTGCCTTCGAGTCGCCACAGGCCATTTTCTGGTGCGTCTGTTCATCGGCGATCAGGGCAAACGACTGGCATTCGCTGCCGGTCCCGGCAGTGGTTGGTATGGCAATCAAGGGCAGCATCGCTTTTGTTGCCTTGCCGACGCCCCAGTAATCCTGCATCCGACCGCCGTTGGTTAGAAGAAAATTTGCGCCCTTGGCAGTATCCAGGCTGCTGCCGCCACCGATGGCCACCAACAGATCCAAGCCTGTGGAGCGGGCAAACGCGGCACACTCATCGACATCACGGGTGGTTGGGTTGGCACGAACCTGCTCGTACATAATGGCGTTTGGCAAGAGATCTAACACGCGAGCGGCGTGGCCAGCCTCTACGATGCCGGGATCCGTGACCAGCAACACCTTGGTGCCACCGAGTTCGCGTACAAGTTCACCGACTCGATCGACGCTGTTGGCACCGAAGACGATTCGGGTGTTAGCTTGCCAGTCGAAGTTCATACGCGTTGAAAGGCCCGGCGCTTGTACAGAAACTCAAACAAGTTGCCCTCATGCGGCTGATCCCATGATATCGTTAGAGTAGGAATCGGGCCGATATTCAGCCGATCGATGGGGGTGAATTCCATGAGTTCCCGGATCCAACCCTCGTCGCTGGTGATGGCGGTAACGACGAGCGATGGTCCGATTTGTTCGAGCATCTTCTCCTGCGGCATTTCGATGACGCTGGCATACGGGAACAAGAACTCGCGGTTTGCCAATGGATGTTCGAACGAGGGACAACGGACGATGGTCGGACGCAGATAGGTTGCGCCATCGAAGAGCCCCTTGCGTGGGCCGTGCCGATAGGCGGCAGTGACGTCCACCGCACCTGTGAGGCTCTGCTCAAGGGTTGCATCGATCGCATCGGCCATCTGCGGGTTGGCAAAAGCCGACAGGCTGGCGGCGGGATCGGCAGCAGGCAAGGGGGCGATAGGCGCGAGTCGTCGTGCCAGAGCATCGGCGATTTCGTCAGCATGGGATGGGACGACGATGGTGGAGGCGCAAAGGCAGCTGCGGCCGCCATTGGCGGCAATTGACTCTACGATCACATCGATAAATTCGGGCCAGCGCCCGATGAGATCCGCGCCGATGAGGACTTTGCTGTGACCCGGCCCGTGGACTTGGATCGATGGGTTGCCTGCATATTTGTCACTGATGCTTTGATCGCCAAAAACCAAGGACCTGCCGCACAACCTTAAAATAGCATCCGCGCCCTCATGATCCGTCGGATAGAACCCGAATGCAGCCGACGGCATCCCGGCAGCGATGAACGATTGAATCAGCCGGTAAGGGGTCCATGGTTCGTCACGGCCGGGTTTGATAACCACCGGAATGCCCAGTGCGATGGCCGGCAACCACAACGAATTGACAGCAGGCGAATTGCTAGGCATCACCAACCCCAAGCTGTGGGTCACCGGAAAAAAACTGTACGGGCTCGTGTCATCGTCGAGGTCCAGGCCACGCGTCAGGCCGCGCAGCACTTCATCCATGTTTGCAAGCACCGCATGGATCCGATGCATGTTGCGCCTCACCAACGAGTGGGGCAAACCACTGGTGGCCGAGAGCGTCTCCACATAGGTTTTCGGGTCGTTAGCATTTAGGAATATATCACCGGCGAGAGCACACATATCGACGCGCTGGGCGACGGTAAACTTTTTAAGGGCGGCGTGTGCTGCGCCGATTTGCTTAAGATCTTTGCGGATCATCCCTGCATTCACCTGGCTAACGGTGCCAAGGCCGTCCTTCAACTCGATTCGATCGAGACTTTCATAAGGCCTGCCCAGTCGCAGCGCTGAAATATGCTGGGCCATTAGTAAACTCCTTCAACAATGAGTTTTTCCATCGAGCCGAGAGGGCGAACCTCTGCGACGCCATCCCAAGTGTACGGCGCACGTGGCTCGCGCCGGATGGCTTCGTCGCGCTCCAAAAACCGCGGCATGAAAAACTCCTTGGTCAAGGTCGTTAGCTCGACCCGGCCCCACTCACCGTAGCCCACCGTCTCGGTGGTTTGCAGTGGATCGACCACGCGCAGCACGGCGCGTGGCTGCGGTGCGAAGTAGGTGATCGAGTAATGATCCTCGGGGCGGAGTGGGGCGCTGGCGGCCAGGCCCATCAGTGTATTGCCATAGGTTGGATAGAAGCCGATATTGCCTTCGAGGACTTCCTCGATGATGAAGCGCACCGCCTGTGGAGCCATGGTGGTCCCGCCACAGAAGACGCCCCGGACGCCGGCTTGGTAGAGATTGACCTTTTCGGCCAAGGCTTCCAGGAGTTTGGGCGTGGTAAACAGTCCGGCCACTTTCCGGTGCTTGAGAATCGTAACCGCTTGATCGACGACGTGGTCCATGTAAGCCCGGGCCTGATCGAATTGTTTGGCGGCGATGAGTTTTTTCACCCAGCGCGGGTCGAGGTCGATGAAGTAACAGGAACTACCACGGAAGTTTGCCAGGTGCTCGATGGCCAGGCGCAAGCGGCGCGGGCCGGTAGGGCCGACCATCAGCCATGCCTCGCCGCGCGGGAAATGGTCCTCGTCGAGCTTTCCGCTGAACTCTTCGTAGTCGAATTTGTAATCATGCCAACCGATGCGCTGCTTGGGCATACCGGTGGTGCCGCCTGTTTCAAAGATGTTGAATGGTTGGCCTCTGAATGCCGCTGGAACCCACACTTCAGGTTGCAGATCGCGCAGCCATTCATCTTGGAAATGCGGAAACTTCGACAAGTCTGCAAACGTCTTCACTTCCTCACGCGGATCAAAGTTGCGGCTGGCCCAGTCGAGCCAGAACGGGCAACCGGACTCGGGACTGAAATGCCAGTCAATGATGCCACGGAAATATTCGTCAAGGATCATGGGAAATATTTCTTGATAGTGGCTAGGCTCGGCTGCGGGGTGAACCGCGATACGATAATCATCAGGACCGCCGAGCCGAGTACCATCGGAACCACTGGCAGGAAGCCGAAGCAGGTGACGTTGGCGATCGTGCGCTCAAACAAATGCCCGATCGCCGGAAAGATAACCGTCGGTGCCTGTCCCGGCTTCGGCAGCATGGTGTCGGATATATGTTGCAAGTACCAAATACCGGCTAGACAGGCCGCCACCCATAGCGTGGAGGCGAGCGCCCCGTACTTGGTGCTGCGCTTCCAAAACAGCGCGGCAATCATCACCGGGGCCATTGCGGCAAAGCCGCTGAAAGCAAAGCGCACGGCGAGTTCAAAGATACTTTCTGGGGTGTTAAGCGCGACGACGTAGGCCACCAGCGTCACAAACACAATGAAGATGCGTGCGAATGAAACCGTGCCGCGTTCACCAAAGCGCTTCTCACCGCCATAATGAGCAAAAACGTCCTTGGTGAACATGGTGCTCACGGCAAGCACCTGATGGGTGTCTGAGCCCATGACGGCGGAGATGATGCCCGCACCAAGAATTCCCGCCAGCCAGATAGGCGCATGGCCGGTTAGCAAATGCAGCAGAACCCCGTCAGGATTCTTCAGGCCAGGTGCGGCCTGCGTGCCAATCACACCTAGCAGGACGCAAGGCAGCCAGATGGCCATGATGGCAAGTGGATAGAGAATGACCGTGCGCTTGAATACGGTGACCTTTTTCGCCGCAAAACACATCATGGCCATGTGCGGAAACATGATCGACGACAGCGGAATAAGCGTGTAACTCCAGAAAAACTGCGGCGACATCCGCTCCCGGGTTAGCAGAAAAGATGTCTTCGGATTGCCGGCAATCTTGTGTATGTATTCACCGAAGCCACCTGGCAACGCGTGACTGATGACCACCACCGCGACCGTGCCGAAAAGTAAAAACAGGATGGTTTGGAAGATATTCACCCACACCGTGCCCCGCATGCCGCCGAAGAACACATTCATGGTCACCACCAAGACGACGACCAGACAGCCCAGCCAATAATCCACCTTGCCGCCGCTGATATCGCAGAGCACCCGGCCACCGCCCATGATACTGATGATCATGTAGGGCACGAGCATCGCCACACTGAGCACAAAGATGACAGTTCCGATAGAGTCGCATTCCCAGCGATCCCGGAAAAACGCCACTTGCGTTTGGTGACCGAATTTTTTGCCGAGTGCCCACAGCCGGGTGCCGATGAAGAAGATCGTCAGAGGGATGACCAGGCCTGACGAGGAGGCCATCAAACCATAGATGCCAATCCCCTGCCTATACGCCTGGCCGGAACTGCCAAGGATGGCAAAGGCAGTCATGTTGGTGGCGAAGATGGATAGAAAAAACACCAGTCCACCAATACTGCGGCTCGCGAGAAAGAAGTCTTCGGTATTTGACTTGCCACGGGTGTAGGCAACGCTGCCGATAACAGCAATAATCACCAGATAGATGCCGACTACTACAACAGGATTCACTTGGTTTCGGCTCCTTCGGTGGTTTCGAGATGTTTTGGCCACGCCGTACTAACGAGGATGGCCATCGTGGCCGATGCCAGAATGGAATAGGCGGCATGGTAGGCCAATCCAATGGGTAGAAAACCAAACACCAGTGGCTGGGCTGTGCGCCAGTTCCAGAAATCCTGGTGGAGCACGTACACTCCTGCAATCAGCAGGCAGAGGAGGACTTTCTTCATGGGTTGCTAATTGCGTAAAGATGGGTTGTGGTCTGGATGTAAAGGACGCCGTTAGCCACAACTGGGGTGGCATACACTGGCGCACCCATATCAATGTCAGCCAGTTTCTTTTTCTCCTTGGTTGCGGCAAACACCGCCAGCGTGCCATCCTCGGTGCCGATGTACACCTTGCCGTCGGCCACCAGCGCCGATCCCCAGATATGCGCTTTCATGTCGTGAACCCAGTGGACTTTGCCGGTTGCGGCATCCAGGCAATGGACAAAGCCGCTGAAGTCGCCCACAAACAACAGGCCGTCGGGTGTGATCGCACAGGTGGAAAGGCTGCGGTGAATCTTGTTATATGACCAAATGATGCCGGTCTTGGTGATATCCCCGGTCTTGGTCGGGTCCACGCAAATGAGATTGCCGATACCCTCGCCGTGCTCCGGATCCTGGCCGATGGCGACGTACACGCGGTTGTTGTAAAACACCGGTGTGGCATTAATCTCACTCGGACCTTTGGCAGCCGGATATTTGTTAGCCCGGTAACCGGCGGGGTTGGCGTCGCACCACCAAACACGCTTCAAGTGGAGGTCATCGCCCTCCTTCACGGGCTTCGGATCAAAGCCGTACAGCGAGCCGTCCGGGCCGCCGAAGAAAACCTGGGTTTTGCCATTGACCTTGCCCGCCGACGGAGAGCACCAGATGCCATGAAAGATCTTCGGGCCCATGTGTGCATCGTCTTCGCCGAGAAATTTGCCGGTCTTCTTGTCGAGCGCAATTAGCGACGGAGCATTGGGCGATGGAATATTCGTATGTGACCAGTCCTGGCCGTTAGAAGTTGTCGAGATGATTTCGTCGTCCAAAATCAGCAGACTGCAATTGGACGCATTGTGTGGGAAAACCCCCAACTCGTCGATCATGTCGTAGCGCCAGGCCATGTCGGCATCCTTCGCTCCAACCTTGCCGGGTGGCTTGCCCGGTCCGGTCACGTACTTGGCCTCGTCGGTGAATGGACCGACATTTTCTTTTCCGAGACCATCGGCCGTGAGGGCCACCACTTCGCAGCGGTTCGTCACCAGATAGACGTGCTTGTCGTCTTGGGTGGGTGAGGAGAGGATGCCGAGGCTCTCCCAGTCATTGACCTTGCCGGAAGCGAGTTTGGGCACGACCAACTGCCAGAGGAAGCCGCCGGACTTTTCATCAAAGCACATCAGGACGCCTCGGTCGCCCTGGTGCTGCGGGTCCCGCGGGGCGTCATTATTGGTGCCGACGCACACCCGTCCGCCAGCCACCGTCACGTTGCCATAACTCTGCGATCCGAGCTTGGCCACCCACTTGACGTTTTTCGTCGTCGCCAGGTCCACCTCCTCGGTGCCAAGTTTGAATTTGCCAGGATCGAAACTGCTAGGCAGGCCGGTTTCCGGCGAATACATGTTGCGCTCGTTCGTACGGCCCCATTGTGGCCAGTCGTCGGCACGCGCCAAGGCGATTAGAAGTAGTCCAGAGCATAGCAGCGGCAGATTAATCATTGGGGGTAACGGTGATGTTGTCGATGAAAACGCGCATGTCCTGCGGCGCGAAGCCGAACAGGCCGGGAGAGCCATTGCGGTGGGCGCTGTGATGGGCCACTTCAATGGTCCAGGCGGATGGCTCGGGGTCGCCGCGTTTCCATGCCTTGGCACGCACGGTTCCAGAGCCGTCGGCGGCGACATCGACGCGAGTTTTGAGGTGGTACCATTCGTTAGGTAACCACTTGAAGGGAACGGCTTCGCGGAGGCGTTCGAGGTTGGAGTTGACCTCAAGTTTTTGCTCGTTGCCCTTGAGCAACACGGCGTAGCGCTGGTTGATGACGCCCACATCCGACATTTTTCGCTTGTTGCCGTCGCTTTGGACGTCGGCTTCGACGGTGTAATTTTGCATATCGGCATGACCGATGAACACTTGGGCGCGCTGGAAGAATTTATTGTCGATTGTCTTGGTTAGAGACTTATTGCCGTCGCGTTCTCGCACTTCGAATTTGAATCGGGCGCCGATCCATGGCAGAGGCGGGTAGGCAAAGGCCGCATCTTCGGCGGGGTTGGTTTCGCTGAGTTTAAAATCCTCGAAGTCATTCTTGAGGGGGAGATTGGGCAGGACCCGGCCGCGCATGAAGCCGTGCAAGTCGCCTAACGACGCTTGGAACATCCCGGCCGAAGGGACGCTATCGGAAGTTGCGACCAGCATTCCTGCGTTATCGATGTTGGCTTTGAGCATGGATTTCACTTTGGCAGTGGCCGGAATAAAGGCTTCCCAAGCGAGCGACTTTGGATCGACGTTTTCATTGACGGTAGAGCCATTGGCGTCGAGCGATCGGACTCTCAAGGCGAGGGATTGGCCGGGTTTGAGAAACACTTCGGACGGGATGATCTGGAGTTGCTTGGCAGGGCCGGGTTGCGGCCATTTTTCGGCAGCGGGTTCAGCTGCGAGTCCGCGGTTGCGGCCTTTGCTGCCGAAGCAGTAGAGTTTTTTGGTAGTTTGGACATATACCTTGCCGTTGTAGGCGCAGGGACTTCCGAAACAGCGACCTTCGAGGGCCACGTGGCTGAGAATTTTGGCTTCGCTTGGCCCGGGGCGAATGATGTAGAACGCCCCCTTGCTGCCGGCGTCCGAGGAGTCGTCACCCTTGGCGTTGCCGGGCTCGTTGAGGATTGATAGATAGAGCTTGCCGTCCGCAAACAACGGTGATGCGTTGCGCTGCTCGATGCCGAGCTTGAGTTTCCAGGCGGTCTTGCCGGTATTGGCGTCGAGGGCGCAGAGTTCGCCGGTTTCGGTCACCAGATAGACCCGGTCCTCGTTGAGAGTTAACGAGCTTGTTGAGGTTGAGAGTTCATTGTGCCAGAGGGTCACGCTTGCCGGGTCCACCACTACCGGGCCGTCGGTGGGTTTTGCGGGTTCTACGTTAGGAATTTTGATGGCGATGGTTTCGCCCTTTTCGTAAGGCGTGCCAAAGATCGCGATGATCTTGTCGTTGTTATGGACCACCAGCGAGGCGTTGATGCCTGCCTTGAAAACCGGCACCCGCCACAGTGCCGCGCCGTTGCGGGCATTGACGCAAACGATGCTGCCATCACCACAGGCAGCATAGAAAACCCTCTTGCCGTTGAGCCAGCCAAGAACCGGATGCGAGAACGAATTGTCCTTCGGTTTGTCACCCGGGTTCGAGTCCCAGACCAAGTCGCCGGTGATCTTGTCGAAGGCATAGAACCGGTCCGCAGCCGGGCCCTGCGCACCCCAGTTGGCGGTGACGGCGCGGGTGATGACGAGGTCGTGGTCAATCACCGGCGAGGCGGTGCGCCCGTTCGGAAACGTGAGCCGTCCAAATTCCTCCATCATGCTGTGCTGCCATAGCAGTTTGCCAGTGGCGCTGAAACATCCCAAAATGCCCTGGGTGCCCTGCATATAGACATGGCCCGTTTCGGCGTCGATGGTCGGGCTGGAGGTGGCGTAGCGAAGATAGATGGTGTCGCTTAAAAAGTCGTTATAGAGTTGCTGCCATTGCTTCTTGCCGGTTTCCGCGTCAAAGCAGCCGATGCCTTCCTGCAAGTCAGCCCCCTCACCGACATACCCCATCGCGTAGAGTTTTCCACCGGCAATCACCGGCGTCCCTTGCCCGGGAAATTCACTCGACCACAATTGACTCTTGCCGCCCACTTCCACCTTGGCCGGCAGGCCCGTCTCCTGTGAACTGCCGTTCTGGTTGGGCCCGCGCCACCCAAGCCACCCGGCCACAGGTGCCGCCCAAACTTGTGGCAAACTGACGCCAACCCACGCAAGGCCACCGAATACCAATGGAAGCACATTCGACTTTCGTTTACAGATCATAGGTTTGGGGCAGGCTAGGGTCACTTGATGTTGACGGTAGCACCCGATTCAGGACTCGCAAGAGAAAAAGATATGAATTTCTGAAATTCGGGTATCAACCTGAATCGGAGCTCCTGTGACTGCAACGGCCTATTCCTTTTCGAGGGATTTGATTTGGACGTTGCGGAACCAGACGGTGGCGTCGCCGTGTTTCCCTTGGAGGCCGATGCGGCCCTTGGTGGGCAATTCGGCGCAGGGGGTGCTGAGCCAGCTTGGGATGTCGGTGCCGTTGGGATTTTTCGTGGCAGACGTCCACAGCGCCATGTCCATATCGGCCGTGAGCTCGCCGTTGAGCCAAACTTTGATACTTTTGCCCTTGGCCTCAATCGTCATGTGGTTCCACTCGCCGGGTTTTTTAGTCATGGCCTTGGCAGGGGCCAGGTGGCCGAAGATGCCGCCGCTGTGCCAAGTTGGATCCGTCTTGGCCCATTTCTCCGCGGTTTGATCCAAGATCTGGACTTCAACGGAATGAGGGATCCAGTTAGGGGTATCGGTGCAATAGATAAGGACGCCACTGTTGGTACCTGCGGCGTTCTTAAACTCCAAATCCAACAGGAAATTCTGGTACTCCGCCTTGCACCAAATGCACTCGTCAGCATTGGCGGTGAGCTCGCCATTGGCGACAGACCAGACCCCGGCGGCGCTCTCCGTATTGGAAAAATCGGTGGCAATCAGCGGCGACCAACCCGGGCCGTCGGCCTTCGGTTGAGGTTGCGGTTGGGCGGAAGCGAGGGCGGAGATGCCCGCGAGGGTGGCGATGATGATGGCTGATTTCATGAGGTTGGTGGCTGAATTCATAACTGATGACTAATGACTGATGATCACTGAGAACTAATAACTGACGACAACATCTCAAACGTCTCCGCGGGCGTCTTTTTCGAGCTGGATTCGATCGTTGAGGTTGCGGGCCTGCACCCGGTTATTGCGCTTGGCCCAGCGCTCTGTGGCCATCTGGCGCTTGGCAGCCCGCTTGCGCAAGGCCGCTATTTCATTTTCCAAATTGAGAAAACTCGCATACCTGGCGCTTTCGATCCGGCTATCTTCGACGGCCGCCCGCAACGCGCATCCGGCATCCTGGCGGTGGCTGCAATCGGCGAAGCGGCACTGCGCCGTGAGTGCCTCGACGTCGGCAAAACTCTCGCGCAAGGTCGTCTCGTCGGTCCACATTTGAATTTCGCGCATGCCGGGGTTATCGATGAGCATGCTGCCGCCGGGCAGTGGCACCAACTCACGGCTGGTGGTGGTGTGGCGGCCTTTGCCAGTGACGGCATTGACCTCGTCGGTCCATTGCCAATCCTCACCGTAGAGCTGGTTGACGAGGGTGGACTTGCCCACGCCGCTGGACCCGACGATGCACATCGTCAGGCCCTTTTTGAGGTGTTTTTTGAGGGCACGCAAGCCCTCACCGTTGAGGGCGCTGGTGACGTGGACTGCTGCGGCGTCCCACAGCGCGGAGATTTGAGCGGCGGCCTGGAGGCTTTGCTCGGGCGGATAGAGGTCGGCCTTGTTGATGAGTACGACCGCCTTGGCCCCGCTCAGCCCGATGAGGGTGAAATAGCGCTCCATGCGCCGCAGGTTAAAGTCGGCTCCAGCGTCGGTGACCACGGCAACCAGATCGATGTTGGCCCCGATGACCTGGGCTTGCGAACTGTTGCCGGGCATTTTTCGCGAAAAACAGGAACGCCGCGGCAACAGCGCCCGGATCACGTGGGCCTGATTCTCGTTGCCGAGCTCCACCGCCACCCAATCCCCCACCGCCGGCAAATCCGCATCGCAGACCGCAGCGTGCCACAGGCGGCCGCAGAGGATGACGTCGATCTCCTCGCCGTCTGCGAGGAATGCCCCGAAATTAATGGGCGTCTCGCGGATCAAACGGGCGGGCACCCAGCCTTTGGCGCGGTATGCGGCGAAGGCTTGAGCAAATTCAGGGGTCCATCCCAAGCTGCGCAGGGTCATCTGGGACGCATCCTAGCTGGATCCGCCCGCGCCGTCAACCCGCGACATCCCAGCCTTCATCCCTGGGCGCAGCGAAATCAACATCACCCTCGATGCCCTGCCGCGCATAGGCATCCGCCCCGGACCTCCCGTTCAGCGACTTTCCTCAGCACCTCTTCACACGACACTTGGCAAGGGTCGCTTGGCAAGGGTCGTTCCGCATGTGATTGCGCATTGCCATTGGGGCGGTGAAGTGTTTGGCTGCGGTTGCGATGGACATCACAGAGATCGACCGAGAGGATTTCCGCAATTTGCTAGAGGAAATTGGCAACACCCGCATGCCCTTCGGCAAGTTCGGGATCAAGGCCTATCCGCCGAACGGGGTGCCTATCACCGACCTGCCACCGGAGTACCTGGCGTGGTTCAAGGAACGCGGGTTTCCCAAAGGCCGCCTCGGCGAATTGATGGAGCAGGTTTTTGAAATCAAGGCAGTGGGCATGGACAGCGTGTTTGATCCCATCCGGCGGGCCGGCGGTGGGCGCTTCCCACTTCGCCACACCAAGACCCGGGCATTTCGCTTTGACTGACGCGCCGGCTGGGTTCCTAGAAACTCTTGGTGCGTTCCGATTGCTGGCGGGGCAACGTGATTTCAAAGCTGGTACGCACCCCTGGGGCGGACTGACACGTGATACCGCCGCAGTGGGCTTCGATGGCGCGCTTAACGATGGAGAGGCCCAGCCCGGTGCCCTTGATCTGGTTTTGGGAGTGGTGTTTTTCGACCCGATAAAAGCGCTTGAAGATGAACGGCAGATCTGCGGCAGGGATACCGATGCCGTTGTCAACGACGGCCAGGCGCAGTCCCTCGCCGAACACGGCGCTGAGGATGCCCACCTGCAGGCCGGGCTTGGGGTTTTGTTTGAGGGCGTTCTCAATGAGATTGAACAAGATCTGCGTCCAATAAAACCGGTCGCCGTAGAGGGTCACCGCAGAATCATGCAACTGAATGGCTACCGTGGCATTTTGCGCCCGGATGAGCGGCTCCAGCCGGTCAATCATGTCCCGCACGCATTCAATGAGCAAAAACTCCTCCATGCGCAACGTTGAGGCATCGCCCGACTCAATCCGCGATATGAGCAGCATGTCCTCAATGATGCGGGTGATGCGCCCGGTGTGCTTGCGCATGATGCCCAGAATGCGCAACGTGCCAACTCGATCATCCAGCATGTCTGGTGCCTCTAGAAATGTCTCCAGATACCCATCGACCAAAGTGATGGGTGTGCGCAATTCATGAGATGCGTTAGCTACAAAGTCCTTGCGGATTTGCTCAAGCTGATGCGCGGCCGATAGATCGCGCAACAAGATGCGGATGTGCGGCGCGGCGTCGGCCTGAGGCAACGCAGCGGCATCCACCAACCACACCGAGTCGCCGGCAGCGGTGTCCTGATGGCGGGCAGGGGCGGCCTCGGCGGGCAATTGGACCTGCGCGGCTGTTGGCTCGCCGGTGTTGCGGCACGCCAGATAGGGAGCGGCGAGCCGCGCATCGCGAAGCACTTCGAGCACCGTGCGACCGATGATTGGCGCAGGCCCCAATAACGCGGCGGCGGCCTGGTTGCAATGTTGGATCAGCCCCTGGGCGTCGGCAATGAGAAAGGCATCAGGAAAGGCGTTAAGCAGCCCGTCGCGTTCACTGCGCACCGCAGCCAGCGCCCGCAAGTGCTGAGCCTGTTGGCGTTGCAGCAAGTGGCGCAAGCGAAGGATGACGGCACGCTGGCGCAGCACCCAAGCCAGCAGGCATAAAGTGGCGAGCGTGAGAAGGATCGTGTTCAGGCTCATGGTGGGGAGCACGCGGCGGCACCTTCAGTGTGGCTCGAAAGGCGGCGGATTTCAATTCATTCTCCCAAAGGGATTGCAGAACCATCCCCCTTGCCGTGCCCTAGAGCTTGTGTAGGAGTCAAGTTTTCCAGAACCGAATGGATTGACGATTGACGCTTGTTGATTTTGGATTTTCAAGCACTCTAGGGCTGTTTCAGCAACCTGCCTAGCACATCAAGCGTGACCCGGATGGATATATCGAGGGAATCGGCCGAGAGGTTGCGAAAATTATCGGCTGGCGTGTGCCACCAAGAAAACTGGGTAAAATCCCCGATGATGTCCACCATCGGAAACCCGGCACGCGACAGCGGTGTGTGATCGTCAGTGATCGGGATCGGGCCCACTGCGAAGTACTTGCCAGCCCCTTGCTTGGCCGCCGACGCCAGCACAGCCTCACGCAAAACGTCGGGCGTGTCCGAGGGCAAACGAATCGTCAAGTCCTTGTGGCCAATCATATCTAGCAAAACCCCGAAACTCGGTTTAGCGACGCTAGCCGGCCATGAGTTGGCGTAATGGCGGCTGCCGTAGAGCCCGTCAAAGGCGGTGATGTCTTTTTCAAACGCCTCCTCG
>CAIQXC010000286.1 GCA_903875675.1 Akkermansiaceae bacterium | reverse complement strand
TGGACAATCTTGGATAACCCTGCATAGAAACAAGATGATCTTCGGTCTTAGGAGGTCCCAAAACTTCGACCATTTCGTATCCGACTTCCTTCGGAGGAACAAAAATTGAAGATCGACTGATTGCGGATCGTTCCTTGCATCCCATTGTGCTGCATACGAGCAAAACTAGTGCGCTGGATCGAAGGGCTGTTGTCATGGCGTTCCTTTTAATGCTTTGGTATGCTGAGTGGTATGATGTTTTTCACCGAACAGTTTTGTTCAATGACGTGCGGGGTTAACAATTGTTCAACGAACCAGTCGTTGAACAAGGGGCAAATGCAACCCGGAAGGGCACTTTTCTGGGTGGACTGCTCATGCAAGGTTTTTTAGCCCTCGATGGTCAGCCAGCCAAGCAGAATACGCGGAGTGCTAGAAATATTCTGGGTTGAGGGGAATTGTTGGATTTCAGACCAAATCGAGTGGGCTTGGGTCGCCAGCACCCGGCCGCTTCATCACGTGGAGGTAAATCATGGTTGTTTCGACGCTGGTGTGGCCCATGAGGTCCTGAACGGTGCGGATGTCGGTGCCGCTATGGAGCAGATGTGTCGCGAATGAGTGGCGCAGGCAAAGAGACGTAGCAGGCTTCGGGATGGCGCCTTGGAAACTGCGATTTTGAACTGGCGCTGCATGGACGCCTCATGCAGGTGATGGCGGGCGACCCGACCGGTGCGGGGATGCGGGCAGAGAGTGGCCGAGGCGAAGATGTATTGCCAATACCATTCCTTTGGTGCGTTGGGGTACTTGCGGGCCAATGCTTCCGGCATGTGGACTTCCCCGGCTCCTACCGCCAGGTCCTGCAGGTGCTTCTCCCTGGCGGCGACCAAGTAACCTTTTATCCGGTTTTCTAGCGCCATGGGCAGCGGAACGACGCGGTGTTTTCCACCCTTGCCGTCGTGAACGGTGATCGTGCCCTGGTCGAAAGGCGGTGGGGTTTTGCGGAAACGGAAACCCCTGCCGGAACCGGTTGGGGATCGGTGGCGGCTTTCTGCTTCCCAAAGGGGCACCGACAACCTTTTCCGACACCATTTCCAGAGGATACCGCAGAATCCTTTAGGCGGATTTGGGCAATGAGACGGGCACCGTTGCCGATTCAAGTGACCTGCTGTCAGGCGCCTGTGGGAAGAACGGTCCAATGCCCGCACCGGGCGGCCCAATTTCCGAGGTTGGGGGGTAGTGGGGCCGATCAAGGCGTTCAGTTCCCGGCTGTACTGTGGCACCTTCAACTTTCAGGGGCTTGGTAGCGGGGTGTTACTCGCCCTCAAAGCGGCGTTTTTTGATCTTCTCCTCAGGTAGCGGTGTGCCATGGTCTGCCGAGTCCTCCCCACCAGTGTAGGCCGACGGGTGAAGGGGTACGAGAGTGGCCTTTTGATGCTCCAGCGAGGCTTTTTGGGCCTCCAACATTTCCGCCACCCGGATTGCCAAAGCTTCCTGCTGCGCCGCCATGGCCTCCTGTGCCTGCCGTGCGGTTGGCTTTCGGTGTGCCGCAAATGCCTCTTCCGCTTTCTCGGCGTCGGCTTTCAGGTGGAAATAGTACCTCTCCAAGGTCGCGATTTTGTCGCCAGACCAAGCGGCGATCTGGGCAACCCCAACCCCTCCGTTTGCCAAGTGGGAGATGAACGAATGCCGCATTACGTGGTGAGTGAGTTCGCGGCAGTTCTTGGAGGTAAATCCGTCAAACATCTTGCGGTCATCGAAACGGTAAATCCAATCCCCCGGCTGCTTTTCGGGGCGGATGCAAAACGCCTGCTTTTTCCAGTCGGGGTAGGTTGCGCGGATGAAATCCGCAAATTCCGACACGATGGGGATTTCCCGTTCAACCCCTGTTTTCGGCATCCATCCGGTGACAGGATCGGGACAGGGGATGCTGATCAATG
>CAIQXC010000285.1 GCA_903875675.1 Akkermansiaceae bacterium | reverse complement strand
CCGATGGCCGCAGCATCGGTGACCTGCGCCCGCTTTACGGTGAGGTCGGCACTCTGCCACGGGTCCACGGATCGGCGTTGTTCTCGCGCGGCGAGACCCAGGCGCTTGCCATCACCACCCTGGCTCCCGCTGATGAAAAGCAAAATTTCGATAACTACTGCGGTGGCGAAGATAGCAAGCGTTTCATTCTGCACTACAACTTCCCTCCGTTCTCGGTCGGTGAAACCGGCCGCATGGGTGGCATCAATCGCCGCGAAATCGGCCATGGCTCGTTGGCCGAGCGCTCAATCGAACCGGTCATCCCGGACGAAGCGGATTTCCCCTACGCCATCCGCGTGTCTTCGGAAGTGACCGAATCGAATGGGTCCACCTCGATGGCCTCGGTTTGCGCCGGCACCATGGCGTTGTTGGATGCCGGGGTGCCCCTCATCCGTCCGGTCAGCGGTATTTCCGTCGGCTTGGTCACCGAAACCAACGATGAAGGCGCGCTCAAGTCGTACAAGATGTTGCTAGATATCATTGGTTCGGAAGACTTTTATGGCGACATGGACTTCAAACTCTGTGGCACCAGCGAAGGGGTCACTGGCTATCAGTTGGACCTGAAACTGCCCGGCCTGCCCATCGCCATGCTCGAAGAAGCCATCCACATCGCCAAGGCCGGTCGCGGCAAGGTGTTGGAGAAGATGGCGGAGTCGATCACCACCCCTAACCAACTCAGCCCGCATGCCCCGCGCATTGTCACGGTGAAAATCCCGCCGGATCGCATTGGCGAACTCATCGGGCCTGGTGGCAAGAACATCAAGGGCATTCAAGCGGAGTCCGGTGCGGAGATCAACATTGAGGACGACGGCACCGTTCACATCTATGCATCCAAGGAAGAAGGGCTGCTGCGCGCCAAGAACATGATTGAGCGCATGTTCCAGGAAATCGAGGTCAACAAAGTCTATACCGGCAAGGTCGTCTCCGTCACCGCCTTCGGCGCATTCATGGAAGTGCTCCCAGGCAAGGACGGCCTCATTCACGTCTCCGAACTCGCCGAAGGCCGCACTGAAAACGTCGAGGATATCGTCAAAAAAGGCGACATCGTCACCGCCAAGTGCGTCGGCGTCGATGAAAAAGGCCGCGTCAAAATGAGCCGCCGCGCTTGGCTGCGCGACCAAAAGGCGCTGGCCGCCGAAGCTGCCGAACCCGCCGGCCTCGTCTAAGCCAAGCCATTCCAGTGAGACATTGCCATAGATACAAGACGGAGAAATTGATCTAACGACATAATCTCAGGCCTTCCAAGGAAGTCGGGCCGGTATTCCCTAACGGGGATGCCGGCCCTTTTTTCGCAGTTGTGAGCGGGATGGGTGATCCGGTGTTTCGGTGCCGCTTTGCGGTCAGTGTTTTGGCTAGATAGAAAGAATCAGTCGCTCCGCACCGAGCCCAGCGTTCGACCTTATTTTCGACAACGGATCGAGCAAGTTGAATTCCCTAGGTGCCAGCTGTGGGCGGAGGTGCCAACCTCGGATAAATTTTGCCAAGGCACGAGTCACAGGCAATCAAAATCTGGGGTGACATGTAGCGGCGTGTCTATGACCGCCGATAGCCCATGAGGTGCGAGAGAACGCACGGCCCTTTCACTCGTGCTTTCACTTGGCACTGGTGGGCGAGACGCCCACCCTCCTTGATCCATGTCAAATTCTGTGGCTGGCGATTTTGCCACCGTCGGCCGTGATCTCGCTGTTGTCCACGTTGCGCTCCAGCGCAGCGGGTTCGTTTTTGCGGTGATAGATAGGTCTGTTGGAAATTGATGGCAGCGCCTCATCGATATCTTGAGAGCTCCTTGTATCCGGTGTCCTTTCATGGGTGGGGGCGTATTGACGCGGACGGGTTCGAGGTCGAACCGATAGGTTGAGAGGAACCGACCGGGCGCAGCCGGCCGTAGAGTGAGCGTGAGTTCACTGGCCGTCTGCGACCATTTGATCTTTTCCACGCACCCCAGCATGCCTACCGACACGATCTGTTGACCGGGCAATGCTTCCATGCCGAGCGCTTTGATGGTTAGCTCTCCGGCTTGTCCAGACGGGCAGAAGACATAAACCGAGTTGCCCTTGGCGGTGAAGCTGATATCGCAACCGATGCTCTCGTCCTTCTCGTGAAACACCCGCCACGGCGAGGAGCTCCCGATCAGGGATGCGGAGTGATGGCGAGGATCGTGATTGCTCCATCCATGATCTTTTTCCAGCGTGCCGACCAACAGTGCTGCGCTTTAGCATCAGTTTGCTAGGTGGGGAGGCTGTGTTGGAAAGCTGAAAGCTGAAATGGGGGGGAAGAGGTCGAAGGTCTGAAGGTCGAAGGTCTGAGGTCGAAGGTCGGAAGAGGCTGGACGAGGAGGGAAAGGATGTAAGGAACGGATTAATGATGTAATTGGAGCCATTCGCAAAGCGGGGCCGCCGGTTGTGAAACGGCGGCCCCGGGGTGGGTTGCAGGTCCGGTGGACCCGGCGCGATTAGGGGACGAGGACTTCGAGGCGGATGAAGAGTTCCGGGGTGGTCTTCGGCAGGGTGTAGGTCACAAACCCGCCGACATCCACTGCACCAGCGGTCACATCGGTCCAATTCTGCAGGTCTCGTGAACTCATGACCTTCCAAGCAATGCCATTGGCGGTGGCGTCGTGTGGCCAGGCAATCTGCCCGTTCACGATGCCTGGCTGAGTGGCATGGCCAATCGCACCCATGAAGTACGCAATGCCGTTTTGAACACCGTCATGGTTGTAATCCTTCTCGGCCGTCTGACCACCAACATGCTGAGTCGCCCAACTGGAGTAGCCAGTGACAGGAGCGGCTAACCACTTGTTTGTCAGATAGGTCTCCACCTGCATGCGCTCCTGTTCGGAAAGCACCCGGTCATAAATGATGACCTCTGCCTGGTATTGATTGCCCGCATGGGCCGTGCCGCGATCCTTGTTGAACGAATCGGCCTGAACCGCGCCAGTCGTTAGAACTTCCACCAGGTTGAAGCCGTTGTGGACGTTCGTGGGCATGGTGTTGCTGGAATTGATCCAAGCCGGGTAGTCTTGAAGCACCCCGTTGACGTAGGTCTGTCCGTTAGTGATATTGCCGCTGGCATCATTCCCCCACAATGCGGTGGCGGGATCGCCATCGGTGGACCCGCCCTCGCTCCGATGGAAGTGGTTGGAGTTTTGGTCGGTCAACAGGAAGCTGTCGCCCTTGAAAACGGAGAAGACCGTCTGGATGCCACTGTCCCTGGTGAAAAGCAAGGC
This sequence comes from Akkermansiaceae bacterium, assembly GCA_903875675.1. Classification (GTDB taxonomy): domain Bacteria; phylum Verrucomicrobiota; class Verrucomicrobiia; order Verrucomicrobiales; family Akkermansiaceae; genus Luteolibacter. The sequence continues at coordinate 16,824 of CAIQXC010000285.1, read as the reverse complement.
ACCGCTGCTAGTGGCCCCACCATTGCCGGCAAAATAGATGGCACCGAGACCGCTTTCCATGCCCGGGTTGGCAACAAAGACCGGGTTGGCATTGCCGGGCGGCACCGTGGCGTCAGCTCCATTGCCACTGTAGTCAATCCACTGGGTGACGGGGGCATTGTCAGCCAGGTTGAGCGCCGAGGCGTCAAACCAGCGGGTATAGCCGCCTACGGGCGGGCCGGTTGGCAGGGCGCGGATTGTCACGGTATAGCTGTTGGTGACCGCCAAATCCGAGGAGGTGATCGCATAGATCACCGGGTTGGTGAAGTTACGGGTTTCACCGGAAACCGCTGTGGCACCGCTGACCGTGCAGGTGGCTCCTGTGGAAAGAGTAAACGTGGGAGCCAGTGTAGCCAAATCTGTTCCATGTGGCACCAGCCAAGTGATTTCGGCTGCGCTGCGTGAAATGGAGCTGATCAAGGCACCGGGACCGAAGTTGGTGATCTTCGCTTGTGGCACATCCACATAAGCCGTATCTAACCTGTACTTGAACGCCAGATAAGAACCGACCGTCGTCTTCTCGTTGGATGTCAGTTCTCGGTTGTAGATGATGAATTCAGCAATCCGCCCATTGAAGAACCGGTTATTGCCTTGTTGTCCCAGTTGATAGGTAAATTCCGGCGAGGAAGACGACACTTCCATCAGCACATGCCACTGGCCATTGTGTACGTGGCCGCTCGTCCCGTTCACATACACTTGGCCGTTGTCTGCAAAATCATTGCCGTCGTCATTGTAGCCCGTCTCATTCCAATCGGTGCCATTGCCGCGAATGTTCTGGCTATCCGAATTGTGGCTTTGGCAGAACATGCCATCCAGTCCGCTCGCTTCGGCATCCTTTTTGCAGACTGCGAAAATTGTTTTGATCGTTGTGGCTGATGATCCATCGAGGAACTTGCCGGTGCCATCCCATTTCACGGTTGGCAAGCCATTGAGATCATCCGAGAGGTACTGCGGTTGGGTCCCGGTGTTTGTGTTTGAGGCATTCCGACTGTTCCCGCCTAGGTCGTTCCATTGCTGGACATATTGATTGCCTCCAGCCGATCGCACTTGGTTCGCATCCCCGGCATTGATGGCATCCGCCTTCAGCCACACGGCGAGCCCGACATTCACATCGGCCGGGCCGGCCGGCAGGACGTTGACCGTCACGGTAAAGGTGTTTGTGATCGTTAGATCCGCAGAGGTGACCACATACTCCACCGGGTTGGTGAAATCAGAGAGGTTGCCAGAAACGTGGTCGCAGGTTGCGCCGGGGGACAACGTGAACGTGGGTGCCAGCGTCGTCGGATCCGTTCCGTGTGGCACCGTCCATCTGAACGCGGAGGCGTTGCCACTAACCGCACCGATGACGGCACCGGGACCAAAGCTGAGAATACTCGCTTGCGGCCTGTTGTACGGGTCGGTTAGTGAGAAGTAGGGCCCAGCACCGATGACGTTCTGCATGGAGCCCCAGGGCACTCCGGAGCCCTTTGCGAATCGGGCTTCCATCGAGAGGCCCCCGCCCCCTTGAAAATACCCGATGATGACATGAACCGAATCGACGTTGAGCGTGACCGTGCCGGTCCTCACGATGGTGGGCTGGACGTAGTCATTGTTCACGACCAGTTCGGTTGCGGGGTCGAAAAAGCCGTCATTATTCGAATCGACGTACACCACGCTGCCATCGTCGCTGGCCGTTCCAAACGTGTAGTCGCCGTGTCCGGACTTGTTCACATCGAGCCATCCGTCCCAAACGACCGAAAACGTATTGTTATCCGTGATCCCGGGCAGCACACCCGAAAACGAACCGTAGTTGACGTCAGTGGTCTGAATACCTGTCCCGCTGGGAACAATCGCCAACAAATTGGCGATGGGATTCAGGGTGGACGTCCCATCGGTGGTGTCGTAGGTCGTCAGATTCATTTCGCCTTTTGGCTCTCCAGAGCCGAACAACGTGAGCGCCACGGTATAGACATTGGTGACGAGTGAATCCGAGGATGTGACCGTGATTTCCACCGGGTTGGCAAAGTTCAGCGTGTCACCAGAATGCAACGTATTGCCGCCCACTGTGCAGGTGGCACCGCTGGAAAGGACGAATACAGGAGCCAGCGCCGTCACATTCGTTCCGTACGGCACAGTCCATGCGATGCCTGCAGCGTTGCTAACAACTGTGCCGACCCCGGCACCGGGTCCAAAATCGAGAACCTTGGCATCGGGCGCGAACGACATGGCAAACCACTTGCTCATCAGGTATTGTTCGACCTGAACTCGCTCTTGTTCGGTAAGTACGCGGTCGTAGATGATCACCTCGGCCTGGTACTGGTTGCCGGCATGAATCGAGCCGCGGTCTTTGTTGAAGGAATCGGCTTGAACGGTCCCGGCGGTCAGAACTTCCACGAGGTTGAATCCGTTGTGGAGAGTTGTGGGCATGTTGAAGCTTGTGCCGTCCACCAAGGTGCCGTTCACATAGGTGGATCCGCCCCTGATGTTGCCGCTGGCATAGCCCGCCCACAGCGAGTCGGCCGCATTGTCGTCGGTGTTGCGGTGGAAGTGATATTCGCTTTGATCGGTCAGCAGGAAGCTGTTGCCCTTGAAGACCGAAAAGACCGTTTTGATGGAGGAGTCTTCGGTGAACTTCAAGGCACCACTGTTGCCGGCACCGTCATTCCTAGCGAAGTAAATCGCGCCTAGACCGCTCTCCGTGCCCGAGTTCGCAACATAGACTGGCGTGGCATTGCCGGACGGCACCGTGGCGTTGGCACCACTGCCGCTACCGTCATCCCACTGCGTAACGGGTGCACTGTCCGCCAAGCCGAGCACTGAGGCATCGAACCAGCGGGCGTAGCCGGCCACGGGAGGACCGGGCACCGCATGGGCGTTTCCCGCCCCCAGTCCCAAAGCCGCCGATAAAGCGAGAGCTAGGTGTTTTAGACGATCGATTGAGTTAGGTATTTTCATGGTATTTCGGTTTGATCGGTTTGCGGGCTTCGAGGATCGTTAGATCGAATTCTTGGCGCTTTCTGGTTTCGTTAGTTGTTTTTCTAATCGGGTGGTATCTAGAATTGAACCTGTTCATGCCGGGGGGCATTTTCGCGTGGGGCCTAAGATGCGTAACGCGAGCATTGGGCAGGAATTGACAGAGTTCATATCCTATGTGATTGCCTATATAATGACTGGGAACCGAGGTGGCGAGAACAAAACTTGCTTTTTTTGAATGAGGCTTCTGTGCTGGGATCGCAGCGTGGTATCGCTGGGACTGAAGGGTCTTCACCGGGGAGCATGCTAGCAGTCTGTCGCGACTCAGGTTGCCGGCAAGGCCCTGCCTTCAAAGGACGTGCAGTCCAATAGACCTTTGTGAGTTTGGGGCGGCACTTCCCGGGCAGGTTGTGGTGTTGGAGATCAACGCCGCTGGAGTGGCCGAATTTTTTGGTTCGGATTTGCCTTGAGAAAACGAGTGATAGAATGCAACATCAAGGCCAGTCTTATTGAATCAGCCCATGATAAATCCACCAACATCCGACTTTCATATTCCCACCCGATTCAGCCGTCGGCAGTTTGTGGGAACGAGCGCTGCCACCTCTGCCTTTCTTCTGGTGCCCCGTCATCTGGTGGCCGGCTCCGGCGAAGACGCGCCCAGTGCCAAGCTCAACATTGCGGGAATCGGCATCGGTGGTATGGGGGCTGGCAATCTAGCCAACCTTGAGTCGCAGAACATCGTCGCGCTGTGCGACGTGGATCTCAACTACGCCGCCGGCACGATCGCAAAATATCCGCAGGCGAAAGTCTGGACCGACTACCGCGAGATGCTGGAAAAACAAAAGGACATCGACGCGGTGCTCATCGCCACGCCAGACCACACCCACGCAGTCATAGCGATGGCTGCTATCAAAGCCGGCAAACACGTTTATTGCCAGAAGCCACTTTGCCACGACCTTTATGAGGCCCGGATGCTGGCGCAGGCCGCCGCCGCATCGAAGGTGGCGACGCAGATGGGCATTCAAGGACACAGCAGCGAAGGATTCCGCGTGATCTGTGAATGGATTTGGGCCGGAGCCATCGGGGATGTGCTTGAGGTGGATGCCTGGTGCTCGCTGTCGTATTATCCATGGGGTCACGCGGGCTGGAGCTCCAAGTGGGGCGCGGGCCGACCGGCCGACACGCCAGCCGTGCCCGACAAACTCAACTGGGATTTGTGGTTAGGCCCGGCACCACAACGTCCCTATCATCCGGCATATCATTCGGCGGTGTGGCGGTGTTGGTGGGATTTTGGCAACGGCATGATGGGGGATCGTGGCGCACACACGCTCGACTCGGTGGTGTCGGCACTCAAACTGGGTCCACCTATCAGTGTCGAGGCGACCTCATGCGGGTTGAATCCGGAAACGCATCCGCTCTCGGCAATTGTCACATTTCAGTTCCCCGCACGCCAAGGATTGCCACCGGTAAAACTAACTTGGTATGAAGGCACGCGTCCGCCGCGTCCGCCACAGTTAGAAGCTGGCCAGAATATGCCGGATGAAGGTGGCGTGATTTTCAAGGGCAGCAAGGGTGCGTTGATGTGCGGTGTTTATGGTGACAGCCCGCGGTTGATTCCCGAGGCGGCAATGCGTGCCCTCGAGCGGCCGCCTAAGTCGTTGCCACGGGTGAAAGGGTCGCATGAGATGGATTGGGTCAATGCCGCCAAGGCGGGTGTTCAACCGGGCGCGAACTTTGGCTACAGCGGCCCGTTGACGGAAACCTGCCTGCTAGGAAACATCGCCAAGCGCGTGGATGGCCGGATCGAGTGGGATGCCGCCAACCTCAAGATTACGAACCTGCCTGACGCGAATCAATACGTCCGCACCGAATATCGAAAAGGCTGGTCGCTGTGATTGCATCCTCCAAACCGGTCACCCCGTCACCAAGGATATCTCTAACTTCACCTCCACCGTTGACCTCTACACTTGCTTCTCGGGTGACACAAAAATCGACGTGCTCGCCGAAGCCACCTCGAAAGTGGACCAGAGTTTCCAGCCGATGGCTTTCGTCCTCACCCCAGGCAAGGGCCGCGTCTTCAACTCGCCGCTCGGCCACAACCTCGCCGCGCTCCATGCACAGGGAGTTCGCGATTTGTATCTCCATGCCACCCTGTGGGCCGCCGGTCTCTGAATCACCCCGAATATCCAGTCGAACGCTCATGAAACAGCTACTTCTATCAACTGTCGCCGCCATCACCCTGATGGCCGCCAGCGCCGCTGCACCAAGCCAATCACGTCCGATGGTTCACACCCAAATTGACTGGCCGGCGTTCCTCGCCCGGCAAGACATGGTCTGGGATAGCCTGCCAAACCAATTCGACTGCGGCGCATTTCTTGGCAACGGCATGCTGGGTGCCACAATCTATCAGGATGGCGATAACCATCTTCGCATCGAGATGGGGCGCTCGGACGTCACGGAACATCGGCGTGATAATGCACGCCTGCCCATCGGCGGACTGCTGTTGACGAGCGCCGGGAAGATCCAAGGCGGATCCATGCGCCTCGATCTTTGGAATGCCCAAGTGCGTGGCACCATCCGGACGGACAAAGGCAGCATCGACTTCCATTGCTATATCCATGCCAAGAAGATGGTCATGGTCGCCGACTCGGAAGGCACTGGCGGTGAGCACTGTGCTTGGTCGTGGGATGCTCGTCCTTGCGTGGACCGCGGGCCAGGCCATTTCGCCGGGGACGCGCCTAACCCTCCGAGCCGCCTCGAAACGGAAGGAGCGATTTCGGTGTGTGTTCAGCCCCGCGCCGCCGGAGGTGAATTCGCTACTGCGTGGACCAAGGTGCTCAATCCCAATGGTGCACTCCACATCATCGCCCTCAGCATCGCCGATTCGTTTCCGGAAAGCACCGCCAAACAAGCAGCGGTCATGGCCGTTAGGGATGCGGGTGACAACCTCACGCCAGGTCGCTTCGCCGCCTTTGAGCAATCGCACCGCGACTGGTGGCATGCCTTCTATCAAGCAAATTTCCTTTCCATCCCGGATCCAAAATTGGAAAGTTTTTATTGGATCCAATGGTACAAACTTGCCTGCGCATCGCGGCCGAATTCGGTGCCGGTGGATTTGTTGGGCCCGTGGTATCGCCACACTGGTTGGCCGCGTATTTGGTGGAATTTGAATATCCAAACCCTGTATCTTCCGGTCTATACCGGCAACCAACTGCAGCTCGGCGAGTCGTTTATCAACTTCATCGACAAAAAGCGGGACAACTTTTTCCGTAACGGCAAGGAGCTATGGAAGTTCGATGAATGCGCAACCGTCCCGCATACCACCGATTACGAAGGTCTGCGGGGTGACGGCGACTGCGCGCCCGATCCATACATCAATCCCGGGGATTTCACCTGGGCCTTGCACAATTACTATTTGCATTACCGGTATTCGATGGATCACACGATGATCACTGATCAGAAAAAACATGCGTTCTATCCACTTCTTAAAGGAAGCATCAATCTATATCTGAAGCTCCTAAAGAAGGGCGATGACGGAAAACTTCATCTTCCGGTTCTGATGTCACCCGAATACGGCAACTGCGCGGACACCAATTACAACCTGTCACTTCTTCGGTGGGGGCTTAAGACACTGATAGAACTTGATCAGAAGTACCGGCTCAACGATCCACTTCTCGGGAAATGGCAGGAAACCCTGCTGGACCTTATTCCCTATCCGGTCAACGAAAATGGCTTGTCCGTTGGAACTGACATGCCTTTCGCCAGGCCGCATCGTCACTGGTCTCACATGCTGATGGTGCATCCGCTCCATGTGATGGACTTTGACGATCCGGCGAACCGTGAGCTTATTACCAAGTCGATCCACCACTGGCTGAAGACGGGTGACACAACGAGCGGCGATGGCATCTTCGGTTGGTCACGGGCTGCCGCTGCATCTCTTTGTGCGGCGCTTGGCGAGGGGGATAAAGCTCTCAAACAGATTCACGGGCATCTGGCGGACAAGAGGTTTGTGCGGCCCAACACCATGTACATCGAAGGGGATCCGGTCATCGAATGTTCCATCGTCCTCAATCGTTCGGTCCAAGATATGCTTTTGCAAAGCTGGGGCGACAAGATAAACATATTCCCCGCCGTTCCCTCCACCTGGAAGGACGCGGTGTTCCATGATCTACGTGCCGAGGGCGCATTTCTCGTCAGCGCCAACCGCAAGGATGGCAACACCGAGTGGGTGCGCGTGAAAAGTCTGGCGGGCGAACCCTGCCGCATTCAGGCCGGGTTCGCCTCCTCTCCGAAGCTCTTGATCAACGGCCAAATAGCTCAATTGAAACCGGCTATCCATGGGGTATTCGATCTGCCGCTGAGGAAGGATGATGATGCGCTGCTCTTCGTCAGCGAGGAGCCAAATGCCTTGGTCAAGCCGGTGCCCATGGCTGAGGAAGACGCCAATTCCTGGGGTGGCGGCAAGCACTTAGCACCCGCTCTTTCGACCGGAAAATCAGCCAGCGCCTCCACTTGCTGGTCCGCAGACCTCGATGCCGCCAAGGCCGTCGATGACAATCCGGAAACCCGCTGGGGTGCCGCACCAGGCTCGCGCAGCGGTTGGCTCGCGATTGATCTTGGCAAGGATGAGCGGATTGGACGCATTGAAATCATGGAGCAGAGTTTTCCTCGCACCGAGGAATTCACTGTGGAGTACCAGGTTGGCGATACATGGAAGGAACTTGCACGCGGCACCACCATCGGCGAAATGAAACCCATCGACTTCCCGCCGCTCACCGCACGCCACGTCCGCCTGAATATCCTGAAAGCCAGCGAGGTCCCCACCATCAACGAGTTCCGCATCCTGCCGGCCCGGACCAAGTGACTTTAGTAAATACAAAGAGCCATTGACCTTTTTTTTGGAAATTTGCCCGAAAGATATACACCAGCCATAGGAATCATCATGAAACCGAGCACGCCTCAAACGCAACGATCATCTCCGACCCAGCTCAGAAAATTCGCATTTCGGAGTTCCTATATATGCTGCCTATGCGGATTGCTTGCCGCCGATGGCCAGGCGCAGGACTTGCCCTTCAGCGATCCTGCAAACGTGCTCCCGCCACCGGCCTGGGCCGTTGGTCAGGCTGTCCGTACGGCTGACTTGGATGTGACGCCCGGATTTCAGAAACCGCCGCCTGGATTCGGGGTGGTGCCATTTTTCTGGTGGCTGGGTGATCCTCTATCGAAGGAACGGCTAGGCTGGGAACTGGAGCAGATGGCAGGCATGGGAGTTGCAGGTTACCAGATCAACTATGCTCACACCGATAAGGGGGGGCGCAGTTATGGATTGACGCAGCCGAGCGAGCCGGCGCTGTTTTCGCCGGATTGGTGGAAGCTGACCGGTTGGTTCATGGAAGAGGCGAAGAATCAGGGTGCAGGAATCAGTCTCAGTGACTACACGCTAGGCATCGGGCAGGGCTGGTGCGTCGATGAAATGTTGCGTGAGCATCCGGATATCGGCGGCATGGTTCTGCAACTGGTAACAGGCAATCCGCCTGCGGATGCACTTGTAGTAACGAAGGTGCCCGGGGCTGACGGAAAACTTCAGAACGTTGCAGTGTGCGCATCGAAAGTTCCGTTCTCGATCGATCCGATGAATCCGATATCAGGAACGGAGTACGCCAAACATTTCTTCGGCAAGTTTGAGGATCATTTTCCCGGTTCCGCCGGGAAGGGCTTGAATTTCTTTTTTTCCGATGAACTTGGATTCGGCGTGGGTGGCAATCTCTGGACTGCCCGGTTTGCCGAGGAGTTTAAGAAACGGAAAGGCTACGACATTGTGCCGGAGTTGCCGGCACTGTTCATGGACGTCGGGCCCCGCACGCCCAAGGTCCGGCTGGATTACAGCGACGTCAAAGTCGCGTTGACGGAGGCCGGTTTCTTCAAGCCGGTGTTCAACTGGCACCAGCAGCGCGGCATGACGATGGGTTGTGACCATGGGGGCCGGGGCACGGATGTGACGGAGTTTGGTGATTATTTCAGGACCCAGCGATGGAACCAAGGACCGGGTGCCGACCAACCTGGGCTGGGCAAGGATCTAATCAAGGCCAAGGTGGCGAGCTCCATCGCGCATCTTTACCAGCGGCCACGCGTCTGGCTTGAGGGCTGGTATGGCAGCGGTTGGGGCACAACGTCGGCCGGGGCCGTCGATGCGTGCTTTGCCGATTTCGTGATGGGTTACAATCTGCTATCGTTTCACGGGATGTATTATGCAACGCATGGCGGTTGGTGGGAGTGGGCACCGCCGGACAATACGTTTCGCATGCCATATTGGAAGCAGATGCGCGTCTTCATGGACTGTGTGCAGCGTCTCAGTTACCTGCTGACTCAGGGGTGTCACCGCTGTGATGTCGCCATTTTATACCCGGTCGCACCGATGGAAGCCGGCATCGGTGGTCCCGAGGCGGTGGCTACAGCATTCAATACCGCTAGAGGGCTCTATTCCAAATCCATTGATTTCGATTTCATGGATTTTGAATCGCTGGATCGTGCAAAGGTTGTCGGAAATGAGCTTCATGTTTCCGGCGAGATATATCGCGTCCTTGTTTTGCCTGCCATGAAGGCGGTGCGGCACTCCACGCTGGTGAAGGCACTTGAGTTTCGCCGAGCTGGCGGAGTTGTTATTGCTGTTGGAGCCTTGCCGGAAGTCAGCGACCGAATCGGCCGCGATGATCCCGAGGTTGCCGCGATGGTGAAGGAATTGTTCTCGAGTGGAGTTGTCACCGACGTTGCCGCGAATGTGCCTAGCCGCGATTATGAAGGGCCCGGTTATATCCAGCATCGCAAGTTAGGTCCGCGTGATCTCTATGCCATCTACAACGCGCCGAAAGATACGGCCTGTTTCTTCCGTGCCACCGGCAAGGTGGAACTCTGGGATCCATGGACCGGCACAGCCCGCCCGCTTGCAGTGACGGAACAGACAGCTGCCGGCACAAAACTCAAGTTGCCGCTAACCGAAACGGAAATCCAGTTGATTGTCTTCTCGCCGGGTAAGCCGCAGTTTGAAGCGGCTCCTGTTGCTGCGACGCATCGTCCCGCCATGGTCCTCGATGGTGACTGGGGGTTTGAGTTGCAGCCCACCTGCGACAACCGCTTCGGCGACTTCCGCTGGCCTGGATTCAAAGGCATGATTGGGGCCGAAATGAGACAGATAAAGTATGCCGATGAGACGATACCCAATCCGAGTTGGCAGGATCCTAAGCTGGATGATTCCACATGGGGCCGAGTGACATATTCATACGGGCCGAAGTTCTGGAAGCTCGGTCCGCTGCCGGAAGCTGTGGATATGAGCGCGCTGGAGAAACAGCTTGCAAGTCTGCGCCAGGTTGATCCAGCGGTCCCAGTTGAAGTGGACGGCCGGAAGTATCAGTGGACGCCGTACGAGTTTTCATGGCGCTTTGGTATGGAGAACGATGTCGCGCATCAAGGTTATCACGGCTTGAAGGAACAGGTGGCTGATGAATTTATTGGACTCGGATCTGTTAGTAGCGGTATGCCGAGTTACAACCGTTCGAAGGAAGCAGGTGGAACTAGGTATTTCCTCTGGACTACGGTGATGTCCAGAGGCAACACCCAGCCGCGGGTTCTTTCCGGTGGGTTGCTGCCGGCGGCGGTCTGGTTGAATCATGCACGTGTCGAGAAACTCCCGGAGTCGGTGAAACTTTCCGATGGTCCTAATCCGGTCCTGCTGCGCTACGACACGATCGGGCGCGGGTACGTTGTTTTTGATACGAGCAAAGCAGCAGCAGGGACGGCTGACAACGGTGCCGTGTTCTCCGAGGCTGCATCATGGATATGGTACCCTGGTGACAAGGGCGGGACGATTGACCGGTATTTCAGGAAGAAGATAGAGATTGCGAAAGTCCCGCCGAAGGCGTCCATCAGGATTACGTGCGACAATGCCTACACTCTTTTTGTGAATGGGAAAGAGCTGGGAAGCGGAGATAAGTGGGAAAGGGTACAGCAATATGATCCAAGCAAAATGCTGGTTACCGGCACCAATGTCATTGCGATAAAGGCGCATAACGAAGGCGATAGCATGGGGCTGATAGCCGAGTATTTCGCGGGCGATCAACGGATCGGGACGGATCCAACTTGGCTGAGCACAAAGGATGAGGTGATTGGCTGGAAGGACATAGCATGCAACGATTCGGGCTGGGTGAAGGCGGAGAAGCTATCGGGTTTCCCTGAGAGTTTGTGGGCGAAGCATCCGGCTGGGCCTCCGAAGCTGGATGAGCCGGGTGCTGTGGGCGACGTGGTTGCCGGTCAGCCGATATTCAAACCCAGCGAACTGGCGATGCGCTGGTATAACAAGAGTGATGTCTTGAAATTCGACACGCGTCCCGGCGAGAAGCAACCGATAGGCTGGTATCGCTTTGTCTCGCCCCCTGGATTGAAGGCATTGACGGTCACGGCTCGCGGCAGGGTGGTGATCTGGGTGGAGGGAAAGGAAGTGAGCACGAAAGAGACGAAAGCGGAGTACGCTGGAGACGCGAGCGAGAATGCAGTGACGTACAGGGCTGATATCGAAAAGCCCTCGGTGGGTCCGGTGCATGTCGCGCTGCGAATCCAGCAGGTTAGGGGATGCTACGGCGGTTCGACTCTGGCGGAACCCATCCTGCTGGATTGCGGAATCGGTCGGATTTCACTCGGGGACTGGGCGAAGATTGACGGGCTGGCCAGTTATTCCGGAGGGGCCTGGTACCGGAAGACCGTGGCTCTCACCCAGGAAATGGCTCAGGGGCAGGTAATGATCGACCTTGGCTCTGTTGCCGCCTCAGCTGAAGTGCGAGTCAACGGGAAATTGGCAGGAGTGAAGGTGTCGCCGCCGTGGAAGGTGGATATCTCCGGGCTCGTCAGGAGCGGGGATAACAAGATTGAAGTGCTGGTGTATAACACACTGGCGAATCATTACAGCACGGTGCCGACGATGTATCGCGGTTCGGCTGTCTCCGGGTTGTTGGGGCCGGTCAGGCTGGAATTTCCCTAACATGAGGAATGAGAGTTCTATTACATGTCATCATTTTTACAACTGTTAGAATGAAACATTATTCCAGCCCGAACAATAGTTGCTTGAGCGACGTTCTCCTGCCCATGCGAATTGGACCCATGATCAGACAGCTTGCCTGTGCCATCCTGCTGAGTGTGGCGTTGGCGATCCAAGCGCAGGGGGCTGAGCCGGATGTAGGCGAGTTATTGCAAACATCCTGCATCTGGTCGCCTTCATCGCCACCCGGCAGGCAGGCGTATGTGTCCTTCCGGAAGGACTTCGACTTGCCGACGTTGCCGGACAAGGCCATGCTCAACATTTTCGCGGATTCCCGATACATATTGTGGATCAACGATGCCTATGTCCTGCGCGGGCCATGCCGGTTCGATCCCAAGCGGCCCGAATATGATAGCGTGGATGTGCGTTCATTCCTGCGGCCGGGTACCAATCGGATGACCCTCTTGGTCCATCACTACGCGGGTGGAAACAACAGCAAGATTATCGCCCATGATCCGGGATTGATGGCCGCGCTCGTGTTGCCTAACACGGTCATTCGCACGGATTCCACTTGGAAAAGCTCTATACGCACCGCTTATCTACCATCACCTGCGGCCTGGGGATCCATTCCGGATGTGATCGATGGGCGCATCGTCAGCAGCGAGACGGATTGGGAGGCCGCGATCGGTGTCGATGGCAAGAAATGGGGTGCCTTGCAGCCGCGAAGCATTCCCCTTGCGCGTGAAACGGTTCTAACCGGCCTGAACGTTCTGCCCTCGCGTCAAGCACTGGCGTCTGTGCTGCCGATGGAACTCACTGCGGGCAAGGAACTTCTGGTGGACGTCGGCCGGATGGCCATGGCTTACACAACGGTGGACTTGGAGGCTGATGCCGGAAGTGTCCTCCAATTGGAATATGCCCTGAGGTATATCAACGGCAAAGCCGAGGAACCCTATGGCGTGGGCACGACCTACACCACCCGCTTCGGCCGTCAGAATTTCAGTACCGGCGATGAATGGGGCTGCCACTACGCAACGCTTCGCTGCGTCTCGGGACGCATCAAATTGCTAGGTGTTACCATGACGGATCGCCGTTATCCCTTCGAACGCCTCGGTCGGTTCTCCTGCAATGACGTTTTCCTCAATCGCCTCTGGGACATGGCGGTCAATACCATCGAGGCCACCAGCGATGACGGCTATGGTTCGGATGCCCGCGAACGCAATGAATGGCTGCAGGATCCGGCCCAACCCAATTTCATCACCACCCGTGTTGCCTTGGCTGGGCCGGGCAAAGGCGACAAGCCTGTTTTTGCCGATCCGCGTCTCCTGAAGAATCTCTTGCGGCATGTCGCGCTATCCCAGACACCCGATGGCCGGCTGAAGGGGCACGCCCTGTCCGACCGCTGGGATTGCCACGGTTATATCGAGGACTATGCCTGCCAGTGGGTCGAATCGCTACGGCTCTATTATGACGCCACCGGCGACAAAGAGTTCGTGACCGAGATGTGGCCGTTCCTAACCAAACAGATGCAGTGGTTTCTCGACCACCGCACGCCACACGGTCTGGTGCTTGCCCGCGAATACACCTCATTCGACGACCCCCTCGCTTACGTCATGTGTGAAGGCACAGCCTTGAATGCCTTTATCTTCCAAGCATTCAGGGATGCATCCTACCTCAGTCATCTGGTCGGTGGCAAGTCATACGATCAGGATGCTCAAGCCCTGGCAGCCGCGATCAACCTTCATCTTTGGAATGATCAGGCCAAGACATATCATTCCGGTTTCGTCAAGGATGCCTTGCTCGGCCCAACCGCTCATGCGGCATTGCTCGCGTTGGATCGTGGCGTCGTGCCGCCGGATCGCATCGCCAGTGTGCGGCAATGGTTCCTAGCTAACTACCGGCGGCCATCCGGCTTCCATTGCGGTCAGAACGATGATCACGAAAACATGGTCGCCTCCCGGGCCGGCATCGGCATGCCTGTGACCTATTATTGGGTATTCCAAGAATTCTATCGCATGGACGATCCCGGCATGGACGTAGAGGCGTTGGGCGAGATGCGGCGCCGCTGGGCACAGATGGTCCATACCAGCACGGATACCGGAACATTGTGGGAAAGCTTCACCGGCCCCGAATCCTGCCATAACTACGGTTCGGTTCCCGCCTATTTCCTCAGTTCATTCGTCCTCGGTGTGCGGCTGGACGGGCCGGTATCAAACCAGCGGCTGGTGATAGAACCGCGGTTGGGTGATCTAACAATCGCTCAGGGTGTCGTCGTCACTGAATTCGGCCCGGTGCCGGTGTCGTGGAAGCGAGAAGGCCAGGATCTAACATTTCATTTTGAGGTGCCCAAAGGCATACAGGCCACGCTGCGTCTTCCCGATGGTGATGCCGCCACGTTGGTGATGGATGGCGGAAAAGCCAACGCCAACAAGGAAGGTCGTCATGTCAGCGTTGCGGTGAAGGAGGGAACGCACCAAGGCCGCTTGAGGGTGGCACCAGCGCCGACAGCTTCACCCGGCATCGCATTCAATGAAAAACGTCTATCCGATGCGTCGGCACCTGTTGTCATCATCGCCAGGAACACAGAGGCGTCCCAGACCGGTCTCGAAGGAGATGTTGCAAAGGTGGGTCTGCTCGATATCGCCTCCGTCACCGAGGAGCATGTGGCGCTCGAGGGCGGCAACCCCGAAGCCCTGCGCAATGGAACAACCCGAAATGGGTCCGGTGGCGATGAGACACTCAACGATGGCTCGACGTATCGTGCTTACGATAAGGCCAGCGTACTGACCTTCCAACTCGACATAGCGAAGAATCCCGGCGGCTATGATCTCGCCAAAATCCTAACGTTTTCGGGACACAAAGACAGCAGGGCGAGCCAAGCATACACTGTGCTGGTGGCATCTGTCGCGGATCCGGCAGTCTTCACCAAGCTGGCGACCGCAGCGTTGCCCTGCGATGGCGGCGCTTCCGAATTGCGACTTTGCGCCAAGGATGCTGAGGTGCTCGGCCACCATCTGGCGGCAGTACGATTCGCATTCGAAGATGGACCGATTGGATTCAATGTCTATCGCGAGATCAATCTGGTCGGGCAACCGGCTGGTAAGTAATTCTCAAAACACTTGAAATAGCCGTCAAGCTCAGAAGCCGCACAAGAATATTGTGGGGATTGTAGCTGCCCGTCTATGACCGCCGATGACGATGAATCGCCAATGAACCCGCCACCTCGACAAGACACCTCATGCCCATCGGTGGTCACAGACACGCCGCTACGATATACCTCAGATGTTGCCTGCGACTTGTGCCCCGCCACATTTTATCCGTTAGGCCAAAACGTAATAACACTGGACGTTTGGCAATAGACAACGCGGAGACGCGGCGTCCAGACACTCGATTTGGCGGCGCAGTTCGGTTGGATCGGCTGTGTTGAAGGCAAACATGCCAAAATGGTGTGGGATCATGTTGCCGATGTTTGCAACACGGCACAGATCTAGCGCCTCGGAGAAGGTCATGTTGCCTGCGATGCCGCGCTGGCTCAGGTGCTCGCTGCGGCCATTGACGGGTAACAAGGCCAGATCCACCGGTTGTTGTTGCAGGCATTCGGCCAAGCCGTGATAGACCAAGGTATCGCCGGAATGATAGAGGGTGAATTGGCCGAGGCGCAGCAGGAATCCGAGAAAGTGATGCTCGCCGTGGGAGTTAAGTGTGAGTGATTCGTGGGCGGCGGGAAGGATCCGGATTTCCAGTCCATCACTGACACGCAGTAGGTCACCGGCGTTGACCTGTACGATCTGCGCTTGAGGCACGCCGAGTTGGATGATGGCGGCGAACTCTGCCCGCGGTACGATAAAGCGGCAAGCAGGGTTGGCATGGGCCAGCAGGGCCAGCGAACCGGGGTCCGCGTGGTCGCTGTGGCGATGGGAGCAGAGAACCAGATCGAGATCGCGAAGTCTATCCGCATGGATGGGTGGGGGCATCAGGCGTGTGTGCGGAAACTCGGTGCCCGCGTACTTGCGGGCCAAGTGATCGGAAAGATAGGGGTCGATCAGCACGCGCAATCCGGCGTGGCGCAATAGAAAACCCGCTTGACCAAGCCACGCCAATGCCACCGTATGGCCGGCCAAGTCGGCATCCAACAGCGCTTGGGCACCACCGGCATGTGAAATGATTCGCATGATTGCGTTAGGGACTACCGGCTGAGTGCCTCCAACAGGTTATCGACGGCCATCTCCACCGAGCGGTCCACGCTTTCCCCGGTGAATCCCCCGATGTGAGGAGTGGCGACGACCCGGTCGCTGGCCACAAGCGCATCGTCAGTGGGCGGTTCGCTCAAGAAGACATCAACCGCTGCCCCGGCGACCTGACCACTTTGCAATGCCGCAGCCAAAGCCGCCGGGTCCACCAACTCGGCACGGGCCGTGTTGATGAGAAACACGCCGCGCTTCATCGCGGCGAGCGCCTCTGCATCAATCAGCGGCTGCCCGTTGCCTAGCGCCGGGCAGTGCAAGCTGATCACGTCGGATTGGCCGATCACGTCGGCCAGGGGCACAAAGTGAAATTGCGGTGAGGGAGCGAACGTCGCATCGGGCATCATATCATAGGCTAGCACATGCATGTCCATGCCAAGGGCGAAGCGGGCGACCAAGCGGCCGACGTGGCCGCAGCCTATCAAGCCGAGCGTTTTGCCGCAGACTTCGATGCCTTTGCGGCGTTGCCAGTCGCCCGCCTTGAGTGCGTGGTCGCTGAATGGTACCCAGCGGGCCAGCGAAAGCAGGTGGGCCATGGCCAGCTCGGCGACCCCCCGGGCATTG
>CAIQXC010000284.1 GCA_903875675.1 Akkermansiaceae bacterium | reverse complement strand
TCGTGTCTTGGGCAGGGAAGCAGCTGCGTGGCGAGGCATCTACGACGATGACAAAGGAGTTTTCGAGCCTGATGAAGACCTTTTGGAAAACATCATTTCCTGCGAGAAGGCAATGTCGGCCGCCGCCCCGAACCAGTTTTGGCACTCACAGAAGTAATCCAACCAATCAGCCAAGCCGAACAAGACATCGCGCCGAATGACCGATCAACCCAACAACCTCAACTTCAGCCACGAATCAGCCACGAATCAGCCGCCGGTCATCGGTGGCTTTGACGTTCGGCAAGAAAATCTTTACCCCAAAACCAACCCATTCAACCTCAAAGCTATGCAGACTCACGTTACATTTGGTTCTGATGGGTTCAACCGAACGAATGTTAGACCGAACTTCATCAATCCGTGTTGCTTTGGCGAAGACGTGGCAGATTGGCTCATCAAGCGTCTCACTGATCCGAAGCTGACCGTCGCACCAGAGCCATGCAAAGAAGATTGGGGCTGGGAAGTACGAATTGCCTCAAGGAGGCAAGCTGAGCAGGTGCGGGCGACCATCTAACATTTCAATCATATCCTGCAACAGCAGGTTCCAACCAACGAAACCACCCTCCAGCCCGTGCTTGGATTGGGCCGCCGATGGAGCCAGCGGCACGCCGGTTTCCGCGCAGTAGTTTTCATGCAACGAGCCGCAAAACGCAATGTCCCTGAGGTACAAGCGGGTCAGGCGGCGAACCAGTTCCGCAGCCTCCTGCCGGAACCCATGCTGCAAAAGTGCGACGAAATAGAAGTAGTTGGCGATTGGCCAAACCGGCCCCTGCCAGTTGGAAAACGGGATGATCGTGTTGGCGTTGTTATAGTCCGGGTCCTGGCGGGAGAGCGAACGCAGGCCGCAAGGGGCGAGCATGTGCCTATCATTCCAGAGGTAGCGGCGGATCATCACCTGTGCCCGCTCCGGCGGCACCATCCCGGCCCACAGCGGCACAAAATTCGAGTAAGACACCCGCTTGAGCCAATGGCCAGTTAGAGCATGCCGGTTCCAATAGGATTCGGCTTCGGCGTCCCACAGGTGAGTGTTGAGCGCCTCCCGCAGGGCCTGCGCCTTGGCGGCGTAGCGCACTTGATCGTCCCCTCGTCCGAGGCGATCGGCCAAGCTGGCGAGTGCGAGATACTCGCGATAAACAAACGCGTTGACGTCACAGGCCATCACGGTTTTGAGTGCGGACTCGTCATTGCCGATGGCCGGATTGTTGTCGGCACCCGATTGCATCGCATCCTCCCACACAAACAGTCCGTAGGTCTCAACAAAATGGGTGGTTTCCCACCGCGTGGCGATCCTGGCAATTTCCTCGTAGTGCTCATCAACCCAGCCATAGTCGTCTAGCAAACGCGCCGCCAGCTCCGCTCCCTGCGCGATAAATGGCTTCAAACGCAACGAGCGTTCTCCAAGCCTGGGCCCTGCGGGTGTAATGCATGCCGCCACATCCCCGTCAGGCAGAATCGAAGCAAGCACATTCAAGGTCCAAAACTTCAGGTACTGAGGCTGTGGCGGATTGCGGGCCGCCAGATGGCTGGCAATGAAAAAACCATCCCAGTCCCATTGTTGATCGTAGAAACCGCCGGGAATACAATACGGATACTTGATGAAGTTGTTAGCCGGTTTGATCACTCCAGGCCGCAGACGCTCGAGATGATCTAGCAACTCAAGCCGCTCCTGCTGATCCGTCACGGATGTGGAGGCCTCGCCATGCGGTGCAACCCGGGGCAGAACCTCCGCTGGCGACCCACAGAGGTCTTGGGCCACCAATGGCGGAGCGATTCGGCTGGCGGAGGCCGGGCTGGTAGTGATAGGAACGAGGTGTGGCATGTGGGCTGAACCCCACTAGGGTGTCGTCTGCCGCCGCTGCCGGAAAGCGTTGAAACACAGTTGGGCGGTGTACAGTGCTTGCATAACCCAATTCCCTTCGCACCACTTTGCACACTTTTCGGCTCTGCGGAAATTCTTCAAGTGCGTCGGAACATCAAAAAACCGGCCGTCCGCCCGCCGTCTCGCCATCCATGAATTCGGGCATGATAACGCATTTGCCGATCGTGGCTTTGCTGGCCGGGTTGAGCGTCTTGAGGAGCATCCTCGCCAAGCCCCGCCCTAGCAATTCAGCATTCATCCGATAGCGTGCCACCGTCGGAATACTCTCGCCCAAAAGCGTCGCATCCATCCGGGAAATGACCGCCGCCGCCGTGGGCACCGGAAACCCGCGCCGCGTCAGATGGCCGATGGTGGCGTGCACATGATTGGAAAACGCCGCAATATACGCCGTCGGCACGGGACTGGAAAGCAGCAGGCCGTCAAGCAAGCGGCACAGGCCGGGGACGGTATCGTCGAACACCGCGACTTGAGCCTCGGCTCCTGCTGCTGCTGCTGCTTCGAGGAACCCACGGGCACTCGCCTGATCCCCCGCAGTGGCTTTTTCCACCGTCAAAAATACCATGCGCCGATGCCCGCGTGCGGCAAATACCCCGACGGCATGACGGCAGGCGGCCACCAGATCGAATTCGGCATGAGGCAGGGCGATGCCGGGAAAGATGCCGCCAAGCACCACGGCAGGGACGGCCGAGGCGGCGAACCATTCTTGCACGGCGAGGGATGAGCGGTAGAGGACCCAGCCGACGGTGTTCGGCTGGGACGTGATTTTTCGCAAGGCGGATGCCGGATGCTGCAAGTCCCACAGGCCGGGGTGATGCTCGAACTCAAAATGCAAGCCAGCGCGGCCAAGCGTCTCGCTAACGGCTTGGAAAATCACTTGCGTCTGGCCAGCAACGATAAAGCGCGGCTGCGGACTGAGCACCCGCACCAGATTGCCGCTCAGCGCGTGGAATTTGCGTTTGCGGCCACCGGCTTTGGCGACGATGGCATGGCGGCCGCCGCGACCTCCGGGACGCAGCAGGTTTTCGGTGAAGAGCACGGCCAGAGCACTGCGCAGGGTGCCGCGGGAAACTCCCAACTCGCGGCACAATTCTCCTTCCGCCGGCATCAGCTCCTGCCACCGCTCGCGGCGCAGACCCTCGCGAAGGCAATTCGCGGCCTGATCGGCGAGGGTCAAACGGATGGGCAGAGCAAGGCGGGCAGATGAATCGTTGTTCATGACGGACGGCGGGCCGAAGATGTCCAACCGTTGCACATTCCGCAAGCCCCAATCCGCCCTTTGCCGGGGCCGCTCCGCCGCTTATTTTTTCCTTCCCCGGCTCCGGGCGCAGGTACAGCGCCAGCCAATGCGCCGGTCACCTCGATATCCACCCCATGACCATGCTACTCAAACTTCGCCCGTTGCCGTTGATTGCCACCATGATGGCTGCTTGCGGGGCCGCCACTGCCCAAGATCACCCTTCGGCCGATCCCGCCATCGCCCTCCCCACCATCGGTCTGAAGGCAGAGCCCTCCCTCGCCCAACTCGTGCCTTGGCCGATGCGCGGCACCTTGACCCAGCCACTCATCCCACTGGACTCCGCCGCCCGCATCGTCGCCACCAGTCCCGAACTCGTGCCTCTGGCCAACCTGCTAGCCGGAGAAATCGTCCGCCTCACCCAGCGCAGCCTGCCGGTGGCGCAAGGCCCGGCCACCGCCCACGACATCTGCCTGCGGCTCAACCCAGCCCTAACGATTGCCGACGATCCCTATCTGAAACTCGACCCGGCACTCAAGACCTTGGCCCAACACATCGAGGTTTCGCCCAAAGGCATCCTGGTTGAAGGCATCAACTATCAGGCCACCGCAATGGCCAGCGTCACCCTGCTGCAGGCCATCCAACAGTCACCCGGCAGCCCGCCAACCTTGCCCACTCTGCTCGTCGAGGACAAGCCCGGCTCGCAGTACAGCGGCGTCATGCTCGACGTCGCACGCCAGTGGCACCCTATCGAATATCTATATGAAGTTGTTGACCTCTGCCGCCTCTACAAGGTGCCATTCCTGCAGTTCCACTTCACCGACGACCAAGGCTACCGCCTGCCGTCCGCCGTCTATCCAAAAATTCCGACTCCCGGCGGAAGTTATAGCATGGAGGAAATGCGCGGGTTCGTCGCCTATGCCGACGCCCACGGCGTGACCATCATTCCGGAGATCGAGTTACCCGGCCACAGCAGCGCGTTGCAAGGGGCGATGCCGGAGATTTTCGGTGCCAAAAACCCTGGTACCGGCAAGTTCGATACCCTCGGAGTCATCAACATCGCCAACGAGGAAATCTATCCGGTTCTCGACAAGCTGATCGGTGAGGCCTGCGATCTATTCAAGAGTTCCCCGTATTTTCACATGGGTGCCGACGAAACCCAGTTCGGAGGATTCTTCGCCAACCCCACCGTCAAAGCCCAACTCGCCGAACTCAACACCAAGGGCATCAAGAGCGAACAGGTGTTCGCCCACTTCATCAACCGCATCAACGCAATCATCAAAAAACACGGCAAACAAACGATTTGTTGGGAAGGATTCGGATCTAACGAACCAGTCGATAAGGATGTGATCATCATGGCCTGGCACGGGTCGTCCTATGCCCCCCAATCCCTCCTGAGCGCCGGATACCGCATCCTCAACGTCCCCTGGACACCCGCCATCTCGTGGAGCGCCCGCCAAAACTACGAGTGGAACAAGTGGCTGCTCAACCTCAACGAGCAGTCCCAGTCGCAACAGTTCGCCATTACCCCACAAGTCATCGGCGGCCAGATGGTGCTGTGGGAACAGGGGCCTAACGTCGCCATCTCCACCATGCGCGACAAGGTGCCCGCCCGCCAGGAGCGCCTCTACAGCCCGTGGGCCCGCCGCTCGTTCGAGGACTACTTCGCCCGCTTCGCCCACACCGACGCCATGCTCGAAAAACTCCTCTATCCGGTAGCCGTGAAACTTGACGGCCTCCTCAACACCCAGGAAAACCTCTACAGCGACAAGCCGGTGACAGTTTCCCTAACGAGCCCGATCAAGGAAGCCCGGATCTACTACACCATCGGCGGCAAAAACCCCAGCCCCGCGACCGCCACCCTCTACTCCGGTCCTTTCCAAATCGACGCCAAGCAGGCCGGCGAAGTCTATATCTCCGGCTATTACGGGCCGCGCGCCGAACTGCGCATCCGTGCCTTCGGCCCCGATGATAAACCGCTGGGCGGCAGCAAGTGGGTCGAACTGCGCTGCGAGGCACCCCGTATCGCCTATCAATTATATGAAGCCCCTGCCGGCACCAAGTTCCTGACCATGCCGGACGTCACAAAACTCAAACCCGTCGCCACCGGCAAACTCGCCCGCTTCGAGGCCACCGGCAAACTCGCCCGCAACCTCGGCGGCCCGCTCGCCCTCACTGCCGCCGGCGTGTTCGACGCCCGCAGCGCCGGCGAATACCGCATCATCTGCCGCGGCAAGGACGTCCGCCTCACCATCGACGGCAAGGACGTCGCCATTCAGAAAGACGGCAACGCACCGGTCACCCTCGGCGTCGGCTTGCACCCCATCGCCATCGCCCAATTCGCCAACGACGGCAACGTTGGCGTCGTTCTAACGATGGACAAGGCTCCGCCCGACCCCGCAGCCAATGCGCGCCGCTTCACCTGCGAGTACCTCCACCAGTGGATGCCGCCGCTGGCTAATTGAAGCGGGAGTTTGGGCAATAAATAGCCTCCCTGGCGGTGAGGCCGGGCAGGTGGTGGGCGTTTGGTTGGCTAGATGATGATCTGGATGAGTCGCGGGTGGCTTTGACAATTCTTCAGCTTATTAGAAAAAAACCGACCGCCTGCGGCGGTGGGGAGCGCCGCCATCTTGGCGGCTGTCTCCGGCATCCTGCCGGAGACTCTTCGCGTGCATGGCTTGGTTTTTGAAATCGGCGTTCTCCCTCGAAGAGGATTCGGCAGGATGCCAAATCCAGCCGCCAAGATGGCGGCGCTCCCCGAAGATACGGTCCCCACCCCGAAGATACGGTCCATCCCCGAAGATACGGTCCATCCCCGAAGATACGGCCCTCCCCGAAGATACGGTCCCTCCCGAGGATACGGTCCCTCACCGAAGATACGGTCCCCTCCCCGAAGATACGGCCCTCCCCGAAGATACGGTCCCTCCCGAGGATACGGTCCCTCACCGAAGATACGGTCCCTCACCGAAGATACGGTCCCCTCCCCGAAGAAATGGTCCATCCCCGAAGAAACGGTCCCGCCCCGAAGAAACGGTCCATCCCCGAAGATACGGTCCCTCCCCGAAGATACGGTCCATCACCGAAGAACAAGGACAAAGAAATAGAGAGTCAAGGGGAGAATCAACGATTCCGGCGGATCAACATCACCCCGCTAGCGAAAATTGTCAGCATCACTGTCGTTGGTTCAGGGACACTGTGACGTTGCCGATGCTAGTCCAGCTCATGCTGACCACGGCGAAAGCCGGTGTAACAAGGTAGATGCCAACCAATACGGCCAGACCGAATGTTGAGGCAAGGGTATGTTTCATAACGATTTCAATGACTTCAACTCTGTTAGCCCCCCGCGAAGAGTCAAGAAAAATCTAACTGTTTTTTCAAATTCTTCCTTGAGAACATCAGGCGAGCCGCTAGAACGCACTTCGTCGCTCTGTGTGGAGGACGGCAGGCCGTAGCGAGGCGGGCCGTGGAGTTGCGTATGTTAGGCGGCGTTGATGAGGGACTGGAGGGACTGGAGGGACTGGAGGGACTGGAGGGACTGGAGGGACTGGAGGGAATCGAGGGAATCGAGGGAATCGAGGCGAGCGAGGTTGGCTTGGTAGGTGGCGGGGTGGGTGTGGGCGACGTCGCGAGGGGTTGGGATTTGGAAATGGTCGATGAGGGATTGGATGTGATCGTGAGAGCGGCGGGTGATTCGCCGTCCATGGAGCGGAATGCTTGGAGGAGTGCGGAATCGTGGGCATAGGCGGATCTGCGGAAGGGATCAAGGAATGAGCGGATGGAGCCATGTGGGCGGAGGGATAGGCTGTATCTCATGCACATCGGCGGTCATAGACACGCCGCTACAGGTCGAACACTGAGTTCTGAGGATGGAGCAGGCAGCAACTGGCGCAGGATCGATTCGCCCGGCATGAGAGATTGCCTAATCATAGGGCCGGTTTGCTAAATGCCTTGTCGGCGCGGCACAGGCCGGTACTCTCGCGGCGCATGGTGCTGCGTGCCGACCATTGGCATGGCCGCGGTGTGCCTCGCCATCCGAACTTATCACCGATGAAAATTTATAGAACCGGCTCCAACCTCGTTTTAGGCAGCCTACTTGTGACGCTCGCCGCCGCCGCCACCGCCACTGCTGCATCCCGTCCCAACGTCCTGTTTATCGCGGTGGACGATCTGCGCCCGGAAATGGGTTGTTATGGCAACGAGGTGGTCAAAACCCCGAACATCGATCGCCTGGCCGCACGCGGCGTCGTATTCAAGCATGCCTATTGCCAACAGGCGGTGTGCAGCCCGACGCGCAGTTCGCTGCTAACCGGTCGGCGCCCGGATGCCACCCGGGTGTGGGATCTCAACACCCATTTCCGCGCAGCCCTGCCGGAGGTGGTCACCTTGCCGCAGTACTTCAAGGCCAATGGCTACCATTGCGCCGCACTCAGCAAGATCTATCATCATGGCTTCGAGGACGGCCGCTCGTGGAGCGAACCCCATTGGTATCCTAACGGGCAAACAGTGGATACGGATCCGCTCGACTGGAACAAGCGCATCGTCAAAAATGTCGGCAGCGGTGTGCAGGAACATGCGAAGCGGTCATTGCCTGCAGACAACGACAAGCCCAACGCCGGCAAGTCCGCCAAGGCTCCTAAAGGCCCGGCCTTCGAGGTCAGTTCGAAGAGCGATGATGAATTGCCCGACGGCTTCACAGCAGCGGAGGCCGTTAGACGATTGCACGAGTTGAAAGGCCATGAGCAACCGTTTTTCCTGGCGGTGGGTTTCCTCAAGCCGCACCTGCCGTTCGTTGCTCCTAAAAAGTATTGGGACCTCTACGATCCCGACAAAATCCCGCTGCCTGCCATCGACCATCTGCCTGATGGAGCCCCGGGGTTTGCCGGCCACGACAACGGCGAGCTGCATTCGTACGCCAACGTGCCTAACGGTAACCCGATCCCCGCCGCCTTCGCCAAAACCCTGCGCCACGGCTACTATGCCTGCATCAGTTATACCGACGCCCAAGTTGGAAGATTGTTAGACGCGTTGCAAAAGGAAGGCCTGGCTGACAATACCGTCGTCGTGTTATGGGGCGATCACGGCTGGCAACTCGGCGATCACGGGTTGTGGCACAAGCACACCAATTTCGAGCTGGCCACCCACGCGCCGCTCATCCTCAGCCTGCCCCAACAGAAAAGCGCCGACCAGAAATGCCATGCCGCCGTCGAGTTTGTCGACGTCTATCCAACACTCGCCGACGTCTGCGGCTTGCCCATACCCGCCGGCCTCGATGGCGTCAGCTTGAAGCCATATCTCGAAGACCCGGCCAAGGGAGCCACCAAAGTGGCGATCAGCCAATACCCGCGCGGTGGGGCACAGACCGGCGGCCGCTCGCTCATGGGCTACAGCATCCGTGACGAGCGCTGGCGTCTAACACTATGGCGGGATCGCTCCGACGCGAGCATCGCCGCCACCGAACTCTACGACGAACAAAACGATCCGGCAGAATCAAAAAGCCTCGCCAGCGCCAATCCCGAGGTGGTCAAACGCCTCAGTGCATTCCTGCCACCGCCCATCAAGGCCACCCCGGCCAAAGCGGACAAAGCGGACACCTCGGACAAAGCGGACACGCCGACTGCGGCGACCTCCAAAGTGGACCGCGGGGCACTCTTTGACAAGCGCGACAAGAACCACGACGGCAAGCTCAGCTTCGAGGAATTTACCACCAAGAAAGCCGACCCGGCACTCATGAAGACACGCTTCGAGGCTTGGGACACGAACAAGGACGGCTTCCTATCCCGTGACGAATTCATCTCAATGGGCGGCAAACAAATGGACTCCCCCTGAGGACCCAATCACAGCGGATTTTTTTATTGGTGCGGGCGGGATTTTGGCGCAGCTTGGGGCCACCGCCCCCTTATGAAACCACGCCTACAGGCATCCATTCTATTGACCCTCGCCATGTCCGCCCCCCAGCCATCCGCCGCCGAGTATCCATTGAGCGCCAAACAAGCGGTCAACGACACCTATCATGGCGTGCCGGTTAGCGACGACTACCGCTGGCTGGAAGAGAGCGGCTCGCCGGCCGTGAAGTCCTGGACCGATGCGCAAAACCGCCACACCCGCAGCCACCTCGACGGCTTGCCGGAACGGGCGGCCATCGCGGCGCGGCTCACCGCGCTGTTTGCCAAGGACACGCCGTCGCACAGCGGCCTGGTGTCGCGCCCGGGCCGCCTGTTCGCCCTTAAATTCCAACCACCCAAACAACAACGGCTGCTCGTCACTCTGGCCTCGGCCGACGACCTGACGTCTGAAAAGGTTGTGCTCGATCCTAACGAAATCGAACCCAAGGGCCAGGTGACGATGGACTGGTATGTGCCCTCGCCGGATGGAAAGTTGTTAGCAGTATCACTTTCCGAGCACGGCAGCGAGGAGGGCACGCTGTATTTTTATCGGACAGACACCGGCGAGCGCCTGGCCGAGCACATCGCCCGCGTCCAGTACCCGACCGGTGGAGGCAGCGCTGCTTGGAGCCCTGATGGCAAAACCATCTTTTACACCCGATACCCGCTCGCCGGCGAAAAACCCGACGCCGATCTCAATTTTTTCCAGCAGATCTATTGTCATCACCTTGGCACGCCGGTCGCCAGTGACACATACGCCGCCGGCCGCGACTTTCCGCGGATTGCCGAAATTGACCTGCACACGTCCCGCGACGGCCACTGGCTGATGGCCCGGGTGGCCAACGGCGACGGCGGCGAATTCGCCCACTACCTCCACGATTTGTCAGACCCCGTCGCCACCTCCTGGCGCCAGATCACGCGCTTTGAAGACGGCATCAAACAGATTGCTTTCGGCGGCGATGGTTCCAGCCTGTACCTGCGCTCGGTGAAGGACGCGCCTCGCGGCAAAATCCTGCGGTTGGCCTTGGATGGCAGCCAGCCGCTGCACGCCGCCGCGCTGATCGTGCCTGAGAGCGAGGCGGTGATCGAGCACCTAACGAGCACCGCCACCCGTCTGTTCGTCACTGATTTGGTGGGCGGGCCCTCGCGCATCCGGCAGTTTGATCTGGCAGGCAAAAATCCAGGCGTGGTGGCCTTGCAAGAAACCTCCGGCGTGGACCAACTTCTCGCCCTGGAGGACCGCCCGGACGATGACCGCGTGCTGTTCCGCGAAACGAGTTATACCGAACCGTCCGCATGGATGCGGTACGATCCGGCGGGCACCGGCGATCTAACAAAAACAGCGCTATTCAACACCTCGCCCGTGGATTTCAGTGATATCGAGGCGCTGCGCGAGTTTGCAGTGAGCAAGGACGGCAGCAAGATTCCGGTGAATATTCTGCGCCGCAAGGGCACCAAACTCGATGGCAGCAACCCAACTCTGCTCACCGGCTACGGTGGCTATGGCATCAGCATGCGGCCGGGCTTCAATTTCTCCGAGCGACTGTGGTTCGACCACGGCGGCGTGGTGGCCATCGCCAACTTGCGCGGCGGCGGCGAATATGGCGAGGAGTGGCACCTGGCCGGCAACCTCAC
>CAIQXC010000283.1 GCA_903875675.1 Akkermansiaceae bacterium | reverse complement strand
TTTTCATTTGGTTTTCCTTTTGGTAACGAATCCACTGAGGTGATAAAAAAATTGGATCACCAGACCCACCCCGACCATCCCACATCCGATGTAAGGCGTCAGCCAGCTGGGATTATGCACCACTTGCAAGGCCGAAAAGGACTGCTCGCCGGGATGCATTTCGCCCTGGGTCATTTGATATTGGTAATAAGTATAGCCGCCGTAGCGCAGCGGATGATTCATCGAAATCTCCACCTCGCGCTGCTCGCCGGACTGGGGATTCATCCAAAAAACCTTCTGGCTCTGCAGATCAAAGCGCGCCGACGCGGGCACATAGATGATTTCTGAAAACTTTTTATCCACCGCATAGCCTTCCGGTTGCACGTCCATGATATTGGAAAACATTTTCGTCATCTCGATGAACGAATGCGGCAGGCGGCGGGACAGGATGTCGCCATCGAATGTCTCACCCAAATCGTAACTGGGAAAAACCAACGCTCCACCAGCATGTTCCTCTTCCGCGAGGCCGAACAGATTGGCGGCGAAACTCAACTGCGTCTTCACCTCTTTCTTGCAATAGCCGAAGTAGTTGTCGGCGATGATGGTGACGATAACGCCGGATTCGTCGCGGCAAGTGAGCTTGAAGGCGTTGCCGCCGTTGTAAAGTTCGTCCTCGGCTTGCCAGCACATCCCGTCGCGGCGCTGGCGTTCGGTCGCCTGCTCGAAGCGGGGTAGGCCAACGGTTTTTTTCGTCACCTTGATTAAATGCGGCGCGAGAATGACGCAGCCGGTATGACCGCTCCAATGCTCGGTGTCGAGCGCGGCGTCGTTTTCCGGCAACAATGGGTCGCCGCCGTTTTCAAAGATCGCCTCGACGAAATCGAGGTTGCTCACAAGATTGCCCGGCACGAAGAAGCGGACTTCCATTGTTTTCTTTTGGGTGAAGCCGGGAACTTCAGGGCAAATAAGCGGCCGGATGAGCAGCGAAACGAAACATTCTGCTGGCTGCGGCTGCGTGGCGGTAAACGGCAGTTTCAGTAATTCTCTCGGCGGCAGCAGCGCAAGCTGGAGAATTTTGGCGAAAGTGATTTTCGGCACGCCAAGCTTATCATCGGGAATCGGCAGTCCGCCTTCGGTGACGTGAAAGATGCCGGCGGTTGTGCGCCGGTCGCTTTTGGGATTGTGCAGCACCCCCTGCTTGACGCGGTAAGAATTGATGATGTCGGAAGAAAACTCATCGCGATCCACCGGCAGCGAGAGCAGGCGGGCGAGGCCGGCACGGTCGAGCGCAAACGTGCGCACGGGCAACTTGGGCGCGGGAACTTCCTGGAGATAGTCATGAAGAAAATTCTGGATCCGCTGGTCGGCGGGACAAAGATGCTGGCCCAGTAACCGGTCCTTCTCACGCGACTGGGCCGCCATCGCGGCGGCAATCTCGATAAATTCCCGGTCGCCCTGGAGCGGCACCGGTGCGCAGCCGATGAGCGCGAGTTTGACATTGATGTGTGCAATGAGATGTGCGG
>CAIQXC010000282.1 GCA_903875675.1 Akkermansiaceae bacterium | reverse complement strand
CGGATTGTGGAAATTTACCCAGGAAGTCTCAGGCGGCCCATCGCTGAAATTAACCGGCAGGCTGGCGGGACGGTTCGGATCATCTCAGAGAATCTAACACTGCAGATTGCAAAAACATCAATATTTCCGAATATTTCCGCTGAAGGTTGCCGGAATTTTTTTCCCTGATTTCATCGGGGTTGCGGGCGATCTTCCAGATATGGCATGGTTTTCTGTTGACGCTACCAGATGTTGATTTACGATTTGCGCGTTGCTGTTTCCGGCGACAAAGAAAGTCTTATTTCAGATGCGTTGCGTACAATGTGGTTCACTTGACGACAAGGTCCTCGATTCTCGATCATCGAAGGATGGGACGTCGATTCGGCGCCGGCGGGAGTGTTTGAGCTGCAGTTACCGGTACACGACGTACGAGCAGATTGAGCGGACGGAGTTGCGGGTGGTCAAGCGCAACGGTGCCCGCGAGGCGCTCAACCGGGAAAAGATCATGAGCGGGCTGGTGAAAGCCTGCGAGAAGCGGCCGGTGCCGATGGATCGGCTGGACCGGGCCGTGGAGGAGGTGCTGGCAGAGCTGCACAAGGACCATCTCTCCGAGGTGCCCTCCACGATCATTGGCACCAAGGTGATGGACAAGCTCCATCAGATCGATCCGGTGGCCTACGTCCGCTACGTGTCCGTGTACCGGCAGTTTGAGGACGTCAATGAATTCATCCAGGAAATCCAATCCCTGTCGCGCCGCGCCGCTCGCGACCACCTCCAACGCCGACTTTTCAAAGACTGAGCCCAATTTTCCGCCCGTAGCGGCCTGCCTGCCACAGGCCCCCCCAAATCCAACCCCAGCCTCATCCCTCACATGATCTCCTTCATCGGCAACCGCCCCGCTCTCCAAATCGGCCGCTATCAAGTGCTCGACTACGATACCTCCTGGCTCGATGACGCCCTGCGCCGGGCCGCTGTGGCCGCCGATCACGTCGATTTTCCTTTTGTTGAGGAAATCTGCAACGGCATCGTCCAATACTTGGAAACCAAGTGCCCGCTCCGCTTGCTTCAATTGGACGACCTCTACGCTCGTCTGCGTTTGATGCTGGTGAAAATCGGCTGCACCCCGATAGCCGAGAAACTCGAACCGCTAGCCCCGCCGGTCACCGTGTCGCTGGTGCGCGTGGCGATGGAGGTCGGCAATGGCTTCGAACTCGCGTTTTTCGAAACCTTGCGCTCCGAGCTCGCCTCCCTGCGCTCTGCCGGGGTCGAGGAAATCCGTTTTGTCGGACTGCGCCAGAGCGTGCTCGTGCTGCGCGGCACCCAGCACTGGAATAAAAGTTGTGAGGTTCTGTTGCAGGAAATCCAGGCCATCATCTCGGCTTGGAACCGCGATCAATCCGCCCTTTCCCGCCCACAGCGCCTGCTCCTCGAAGAACCGGTGGCCTGAACCAGCCGTGGGAGCCAGATTCCAAGTGCCAAGCCCCGACAGTGCCAAGCCCCGAGCGAAACCTTGCGAGGTATGCCTCAGACCATGCGAAATGGGATGAGGAGTTCGGTCTCGATGGGGCGCATGGTAACAATGGGATGAGGAGTTGAAGCCTCTTCCTCGCAACTCCCACCGCAAGCGTGCGGGCAGGCATTCATCGGGCAGGACGCGCATCAGGCGTGGGCGATGAGGAGATCATGGCACCGTCATCGACGTCATCATCGACGGTTCCCATACTCGTCACGGCATGCGTAAAACCGCCTCCCTCGCCGATCCTCTCCTCGACATCAAGGCCATCGGTAAAAAACTCCGCGTCCTCCGCCACTCATCCTCCGCCACTCATCCTCCGTCAAAAAATGCCGCTAACGTCTAGCTCATCCTGGGCGGGAAAGGAAGCCCGAATTTAAACCGGAGCATTACCCGCCGTTGGATGGAGCGTCTTGTTCGTCTTCTTCTTATTCTCGTATGGATTAGTTGGGCATTGTTAGCCGGGGTTGATCGTAATCGTCACTGGGGTCGAATGATTCCAGCTTCCTAGTATGCTCATAAAGTCCGGAAAAATCACCGCGGAAGAATCTTTTGAAAGCCTCTGAAACAATCTCGGAATTATCAGTCAATCGTAAATCCTTCCACTCCAGAGATCGCAACGGGTCGATAGCGCTCAACTCGACAAATATAGATCCCAAAATATAGGTCGGCATCTTGTCGTCACCTCTCACCGAAACCCACAGCGTGGAGCGACTTTCTTCGTCGATTACAGAGATCGTTGCAGAACAGCCATCTGCCATTTTCTCTCTCAATGTCATTTGTGCGCCCCAAGGAAAGCCATTGAAGAGTGCTAGAAATTCGTCATAGCTGAGTTCACCTTCGTCGTCTCGAATATCCAAGGCATATCCAGCGTATTGAATATTATGGGTGAACTTCCTCATTTGGATGGAGCGTCAATTTTCTTGCCCAACGTTTAGTGCTCCTGAGGGAGCGATTGCAAGGAAATTGGTATGAGATTGAGAAGCTTATGGCCCGTTAGGAGGCACGACTTGTTCGGCTTCTTGGCAGTTATTGGGGTTGGCGGCATTTGGCAATTCAGAACTAATCCGCGATGTTTGAGGCACGATGCTGGATTCTTCACAGTGATAACTCATACTGTGGGTGGCGGAAAAAGGTATCGGCGATGAAACCGATGGCGGACACAAGAGCTATACTGCACCAAATGAGCAATAATGCCCGCTTGCCGGCTCGCCGCGTCAAAGGCGCACCGGAATATATTGCTACAATTGCTAGGATGTGTGCTACAACAAACGATGGGAGGCCAATGAACATTGGCAGCAGCATCATCTCGCCGCCCTCCCATGTGCCCCCAAGCACGTGCAGAAATGGAAACAGAAGTCCGATTAGAACGAAAATGCTGGCACAGCCGATTGAGCAGCCACCAGTTGGACTGCCCTTAGGCTCATGAGTTGATGTCTCGATGCTCACAGATTATATGGCCGATTGAGGTAGGGACACCGGTTTCCCGGTGCCCCCCTCGCAGATCCCGGCGTGCGGAATTACCGCAGCGGGCTCCTCAGGAAAGCACGCACACGGAACCAGCGCTGACACAGAGTGCCAGAACCAGTTCCCATTGCAAGCAGGAAGCGTGACACCGTGTTAGGGAATATTCGCTTCCCTGGTGGGTGCTATGCTTGCGTTGCTTCCCCCCACCCCTTCGCCCTGTGACCGGCGTTACCGTCTCTGACTACTATGGGCGGGTCTGACTCCCGGGATGTCCAAATCGCGTCTTCCTGGGGTTGATCGCAATTGGCCCTTGGCGGTCTT
>CAIQXC010000281.1 GCA_903875675.1 Akkermansiaceae bacterium | reverse complement strand
CCCTGGGTGGCATTGTCACACAACGCCACGAAAACCGACACCTTCATCGGGGCGGCCCACACGGAATGAATTAGAACGAGGGCAAGGACGAACCGGTGCATGCGCTGGACTATGGCGGATTCATGCCCTCCAGCAATGAAAAATCGCAGATTCCGAGGGTTCAGAGCTGATCGTGGACGAAGTCATAGTTGGTACTTGCGCATGGTCTATTGGTCTATGCGTGAGGAAAGGAACTACTGGACTGCCTGGGCATAAATGAAGCCGGAGGAGTCGGTGACGAGGGCGGAGAGCGGTTTGGTATTCATGTACCGTGGGCAGGCAACCGGATTCGTTTGTACTGGACTGTCTGGACATGCCGATCTAAAAAGCTCCCCGTCGTCGGGCATTACTGAAACCAGTCAGCCGAGGTGCATTTGTTCCAGATGAGCCACCGGTGACCATTCCAGGACAAAAGCTCTGCGGTGTAGAGCCAGACGATTCGGGGGGGGTAAGAAAATGATTCTGATGTATGCGAAAAACTAAAGTCATCTGCTGCTTAGTCGCCATGCTTGCTACGGCTGCGTGCATAATCCTTCCCGTGATTGGGGCAAACGGCTTTTTCACAGAATTCAGATTGCCCTATTCGCAAGCAGTGTATTCCCGTTTGCTGGGTGGGCAGCTAGTCGGCCCGATATTTACTTTGGCCTTCTTGGGATTCGTGCTCTTGTCGATCGCTCGTAAGATTGATTTCCCCTGGTGGATAACAGCCCTCGGGCTGATCGGCCCAATTTATTCACGTCATGCTGTGGGCCCATGCTCCCATGATTTTAGCCACACCGTATTTTCAGAGTGTAGCGAAACCTACGGCGACGTGATTGGATGGCTGTGCGTCGTGAGCGGAATCGCTCTAATTGCTATCAGCATCCTCATGCGTGCCAATCAGAACCGGCATCGAACTACACAATTCAAACCATAGAGGCGCTGATAGTAAGCCGCACAAACCCAACCCAGCCCAATCACGCGACTGTCATAGATCGACGCTTGGCCACATAAACACCATGCAAAATTCCCTTCCTGCTCTCGCTCTTGCGGTGGCCATGCTATCATCGGGTTGTTCCAGACCTCGATCCTGGCAAACTTCTGCCGGGGCAGGTCAGTCACGGAGCTCCCGAACGGTGATGCGAAAATGAAGCTCATCTCGGACGCTTCAGCGGACGCTCCGGTGCATGTCTGTTTGGGGTGGGTGGGTCTGGTATGGGACGCGTCTATTGGGAAGTGATGTGGCCGAGATTTGATCGGGGAATGTCCCGATCATCGAAAACCAGGATAGCAAGCCGATTGATCTGGGGCGCTGTCAGCTCATTCGGCCCATCCTCGATCTCTATGACGGACTGGACTGTCAGGTGATTGGACGGTACGCTACTTGCGTGCCTGTCTGAAACCAATGACTCATTTCCCGATGGTGGGTCGGATGAAAGTGAAAACGCCTTGTTTTCAAGTCATGCAAGTCTTGAGCCGGTACAAGTTATATTGCATAATGCTGTTGCCGAACCACGGCAACAGGCCGCGAAAATATCCGGACCTCGTTTCCATCAATCAATCAGCCCCCCACTATTATGTCCCCAGAAGACAGCCGCCATCTCAATAATCTCCTGAAGAATTTCGAGGCCGAGCGCCTGGGTGAAGGCGATGCCGTAGTCGGTGCTAACGTGCTGGCTGCAATGGGCGTTTCCCTCGCGAATATCCAGCGGCCAGGCAGTGGCCTTACTACATGGCTGGGAGATACCATGGCTGCCGGCACAAGCCTCTATATTTCAGGAGCGCATAGTTGCAGCCATATTTCGGGGAAGGTTCTAAATGGCCTGGCATCGAGGCAAAACAATATGATCGCCAGACTGCTCAAGTGGCGGCGTAACATCGGAGAGGGGACGTTTAACGCCGTCTCGAACCAGTTGCATCCAGACCAGGCAACACTTTGGAACGAAGAGATTATCGAACAGGTTTTGAAACCTGTATCTATGTGCGCTAAACAGGCCAACGAGAGCTGGAGCGTGCTCGTTCAAGTCCCGCCCCGTATTGAACTCCGCGACCTTTACGAGAGTCCTCTGGTATTCCTAACTGGCGTGACAGCCGAGAAAGTTGCAGGGCAGCTGACGCGCTGTCATCTTGGCCGGCCATATATTCATGTGGGCCTTGATGGAGTCTCGGATTTTGCCCAGTTCCAACATCATGTTCCGGCGATCATGGATGGCAGGATGGCTGTGGGTGCCTTGGCCGATAGAATCTGCGGTGAAGTCATGGTAATGGATCCCAACGCTTTGCTCGGTGAGGCCGTGCGTGATGACCTGCCATCGGCACGGTGGATATCTCGAATGCCCTGGCTGGTTGATGGTAACGCTGGGCCCGGGCTTGACGATGCGGAAGGAGCGGTGCCGACCGTAGCGCTTGGCGGTGTTCAGAAGCGGTATGAGTTCGCGATGGGGCTTGCCTGGGGACAGAGACTCAACGACCGGGAGAATCTGCCGGTAATGGTCAAGAATGAGTTCAATGAAGCTCAATGCCGCTGGATCGCTTTCCTCAAAAAGATCGAGCCTGATTTCCCGGGAATCACTGGCGCTGCACGCAGCTTGTATGCGACGCTGCAATTCGGGCTTGAGCAAATGGTTTTGGTAAAAAGCATTCCAGAGGGTTTCAAGTTGCCCAGCGACCAGATATTGGCACTTGGAAAGTATTTAGTCCACCGCATGGTTAATGCTCGCTCTGCGGCACTGACGTTGGCGGATAAGGCCCGGAGGCTGAAGATAGAGTCGTCCATCCTTAGCAAACTTGGTGATGGTCCTCTATCCCTCC
Organism: Akkermansiaceae bacterium; assembly: GCA_903875675.1. GTDB lineage: Bacteria > Verrucomicrobiota > Verrucomicrobiia > Verrucomicrobiales > Akkermansiaceae > Luteolibacter. The sequence goes on along the minus strand of CAIQXC010000281.1, from coordinate 7,287 downwards.
GCGACCTTGTCCGTAAATTTGATAGGTTGCCCTCAGGACGGTGCCATAGCCTGCTACTCGATCTTGAGGCCTCGGGTAGGCTGGTTCAGAACCGGGGCAAGTGGCAACTAGCCAATAGACCCGCACAACTCACCGTGCCCGATAACGAGGGCCTGCTCCTCGAAGCTTGACCTGGCGGCACTCCCAAAACCGGCAGAAATCCCGTCGGTTGGTGCCGGTACTGACAAAAATGCTACAAAAATTGGAGGCATGGCTTATTGCAGCTGGGTTAAATCTGTCAGTAGTGTCAGTGAGCGGTATTCAGACAAAAAGAGGGGGTGGGGGCCTGTCTGTCTGAAGGGGGGCTCCAAATGCGAGCCTGAGGCCTTCATGGCTGTAATGGCTTCACCTCCTGCGACCATGCGGAGGTCTGCGGTAAGCGTAAGGCGGCCACAGTCGCAAGCGCGCAGTGACGCGATGCCAGTGACGCGATGCCAGTACCGAGATCAGGACGGATTCAGTCCCACTGCCACAGACTGGAATTTTCCAACAAAATTCCTTGGTGATGTGAGCCGGAAGGCTATCGTCAGTTCCGAGGACTAGCACAATGAATCCCAAAACTTCGACTCTGACATCCACACTCCGGGAGATTTGGGGGGCGCACGACCACCGGCTACATCAACGTGCTTCGTTCGAGAGCAGAATCATAGCAGGGAAAAGGCGAGTACATAAGTTTCCAACAGAATGAGTACTGAGGAAGTTACTGGAATGACGAGCCTGACCGCCGAGCCTAGCCGCTCAGGATGTCTGAGTTTGCTATCCAGACGCCTCCTGCTGGCGTTGCTAGTGGCCGTCACATGGATCCCTGTCGCTTACCTTTTGGGCAGTCGTGGCGAGGGGTTCTGGCTGCTCTTTCCTCTGTGGGTGCTTGCAGGGGCTTATGTTCTGCGTGCAATCCCTGCGCCCCGAGCCCAGTACAAGGGCCGTCTGGTAAAGTGGTGCATCGGCACCGTGGTCACAGCTTTGCCCATCGGCTACTGCTTCGCGATGGCCTATCTCATGGGTGCCACCGTCGCGTGGAAGGAGATCCTCATCGCCATCTGGTTTTTCGCGGCGTCTTTGGAAATCCTGCTCCTGTATCTATTCCAGATCTTCGATGCCTTGCGATTGCGTCTTTCCCGGGGGAGGGGCCGGGTCGGCAGAATGGTCGCCTTGATAGGAACGAGGCTTGTCCTATACGGATTGCTGATTCCGTTCCTGTTACCCACGTTCTCTCTCCATCGAGTGAAGTTCACATCCCGCCTCCCGCCACCGGAGATGGGGTTGACTTTCGAGGACGTCCGCTTTCCGGCTCGTGGTGAGTTCCGGATGAACCTCGCAGGCTGGTTTTTTCCGTTGGAGAATAATCAGGGCACGGTCATTGCCTGCCACGGCGTCGGGGCCAACCGCGGGGATATCATTGAGATCGTTTGGATCCTCCGGGAGGCGGGATTCCAGGTCCTCTGTTTTGATTTCCGGGGGCATGGCGAAAGCGACGGTCATACGGTCACCTATGGTTTCCGGGAGCGGCAGGATGTGCTGGGTGCCTGGGATCATCTCATGACCCGGCACGACGTGGACCCTAACCGGATCTTCGGATTCGGCCTTTCCATGGGGGCGTCGTCCCTGCTTATGGCACTTCCCGAACTGCCGGGAATGAAGGCCGTGGTGGTCGATTCGGCATTCTCGAGCCTAGACAAGATGGTGCGCCACCAGTACCGGTTCGTGCCCGGATCACTGGTGGAGATTCCAGCAGCCTTTACCCGGATGATTGGATGGTTAGACTCGGGTCTGCGGGTCGAGCAGGCGGATGCGGCAGCGGCCATCCGGGGCTTGAAGGTGCCGATTTTCTTCATTCATGGGCTGGATGATGCGATCATTCCCGCAGACTGCACGCGTACTCTTTACGAGGGGTACGGCGGTCCTAGAAAACTTCGTCTCGAACCCGGTGCTGGCCACGGCAGAACCGCGGAGCTGGACAACGAACGGTACCGGCGGGATCTGCGTGCATTCTTTCTTGGGCAGGCCACTGACCAATGAATGGGGGACAATGGACGACTCCATCATCAACGGTCCCTCCATCATGGGGACTGTTCCGAAAGCTCAGATCTCATGGGGATCGTTGGGCTCTTGATAATGGATTTGTTACCATTAAACTATATCAACTTGGTTCTGGGTGCTTCGCTTGGCCCGCATTTTGATCCAAGTTTGATCAGGCATTTATCCAACTCATGATTAATGCTTTGTCTTCCTGCTGGGTTGGGGCAGCGGGACGAGTGAGTCATGGCAGCGGCTTGTGTTTGGCTTTTCATGTGAGGGCGGGCTGAGAAAGTCGGCCTTGCTCAGTCCGCCCCGGCGATGTGCATGTTAATTTATACGCCAGCCGACCAGCTGTCCGGGAGCAATTCCCAGGTCCATGTAGTGAGGTGCTTGTTAGGAGCGTCTTCGCAGACATGATTAAGCATGGGGGAGCCCTGGTACCAATCCTCGAACGATTCCTCGGTGTTTGAGAGCTCCCAGAGCTTACGAATTTGTACCCTGCCATGACGATCCGGGACGAGCCCTACAAACCGTTCCAAGCTGGCGTCGGGCGTCTCGTCGATCGGGCCACCGTGTAGGTATCCGCTATCGGTAAGCAAGAGGGCCGTGATGTCGCCCGCAAAGGTGCCCTCCTTGGCTGCCATGTCGAGAGCCAGATGCAGAGAAATCTTGAAATCCTCATCATCGCCCCATGAGCAGACGGAATTATCGGCACATATGAGCTTGTGGTGCTTATGCAGCATCTCACTACTCCAGACCTTGAAATCCAGATGAGCACCGAGCATTCTGTGAAGTGTCGATGCCTTGACCGATTCGTCGTACATCCAACGTCTCTGCGGGGCCCGATATGCCTTGATGATTCGAATGACAAACTGGTCCGTAGCATAAGGGCGTTGCGGCATTGCTGCGATGAGCCTCTCGACCGCGTCGGCCCGCACGTAGGCTTTCTCGCCGCCGGTGTCAAATAGCGGGTACACCTTTGAATCCGGGAGTTTCAGGGTGCGTTCTTTGCCTGCCATTTGCATGACTACTGCGGGTGAGAAGTGTGTGCAATAGCTAATGTCCTCTACCCGGAACCAGAGTTGAGTGCCGATCCAAACGACAGGATATTCACCCTCCCAGGAGTCGTAGTGGACATGCTGTGGAATTTGACCGACTGCCATCGGTCTGGCATACGGCCTCCATAGGTCGATGCAGGGGATCTCCAGGGATGCTGGCGAGTCATGATTTTTATCGTAAATGTTGACTAAGGCGCATTGCAGCATGGCAGCGTGAGGTGTGCCAGATTCCTGGACCAGCAACCTCCAAAAATAAGCCACCGGATGACAATGGAATGCGAGGTATGAATAACACCCCGTGAATCACCTCTGGGAGAGATGCTCACAAACCATCCAGCTCAAACCACACCTCGTTCCCGGGGGGAAGACGCATCACTCCATACTTCATGGGGGGGACAAGCATAACCAGAGAAGACCCTAGGCGCGGGGTGACCTCACCCCAATGGCCGGTGGATTCATGGACGACAAGGCCCCCTTCGCGGATGAGCATTGAAAAGGACGGCAATAAGCCGCCCCGACCCTGTGAACGCCTCCGGCCCCCTTGCTTGGTCCATGGCTCCCGGCAGCATCACTGACCCCGCACAAATCATCCTCGAAGGCCGTAGGTGCCACCGGCAAACATGACGGCCATTGACAAGGACGAAGCAGGTCAGGTGGTTTATGACTTGCCGTTTTCCACCCCCGATGCGACCCTCCCGCCCATGGATCCCGCTGCCCAGATTTGCCGTTCCCCCCGGTTCACGATTTGTGGCTTGGACCAAGCCAACCGCCTTGTCGTACGGATTGCCGACGACCTGCTCCAACGGGACGGTCGGATGATTGCGGCGCTCGGGCGGATCCGGGCCGGATCGAATAGGCCATGGGCTGCCCTCCATTCCAGATGATCCTAGGACATCGACTTCCACGAGCACGAGCCACCCCCAGTTCAATTTATCGCGCTTTTCATCCGCCTTTGCACTCGCGCCATCTCCGCAGGGAAGTGTTGCTGCCGGAACCACTCCATATTCAGGTCTCTCTACAAGCAACCCACACGCTATGACCAAACCACCGCAGATCAAGGAGTCCCCGTTTTCGGTGCTCATCGAGACCAACCCTGATCTCAGGGAACTTCGGATGGAGCATGCCGGTTATACGGCGGAGGCTCGAAAATGCGCCGCAGACTTCCTCTATTCCCAAGCGATCGCCTCGCGGTTGTTTCACGGGTTCGCTCCAGACGCAGGCGGTGGGGACGGGATTTCCGGAATCATGGCCGCCTTGGCTATTGATCCTGATTTTGCACCGGCCTTGCTCGCCATCGGAAGCATTGAATATCAACTCGGCCGGTATGGGGAGGCGATGAAGCATTTCATTCACCTCACGGAATTGGACGCTGAAACCGAGGACTTGACCGACATCATCGACAAATCCGCACAGTTTCTAATTGACGCTGGAGACCTCACGCAGGCTGAATGCCTATTTCGCGCGGCGGTCAGGGCTTCTCCGAGCGTCGCTTTGTATCACAGCGGCCTTGGCTACTGCGCCGGCAAACAAGGGCGAAAGACCGAGGTGCTCGTGCATGCTAGAAAGGCGGTGGAAATGGAACCGGACAACGCCGTGTATCTGGGTGACCTGGGTTGGGCGCTGATTGATGCAGGGCACCTTGACGAAGCTGAAGCACCTATACGCAGGGCCATCGCCCTAGCACCCGGGGAAACCATGGCCGAAGGAAATCTGGCATATCTCGAAAGGCTGATCGGAAAGCGGCTTGGCAACAGCCCCGAATCACAAACGAGCTGAATCCTACGGCGCATGTCCTTGAAGGAGTTGGCGGTCGGGGATGTCCGATCACATACCCTCTTAATCGGACGGTACCCAGACGCGGGCACCTGACTGCCCAAGCCGCCGGCATCGCCAAAGCGGTAGAATCCAAGCCCACCCGCTGTAACACGAAGTCCTTGAGGGTGCGACACTGCGCAGTCACTGGCCTGAGGGGCTGACCTTGGTGCCCGCGTGGCAGTCACCGCAGTCTTCAATCCTAGCGCCGTTTGTCCTTGCCAGTCCGGTGTGGAAGCCGTAAGCCCTACAACAACCACTCCAGCCACACTCCACCCGTTTCAGCGTAGGCGCCTGCCCACAGCCGCGTGCCGTTGAGTCCGTCCTTCGCGAGAGTGTCGAGGTAGCGGCGGTAATCGAAATCGAGATTCAGCACTGCGCCGTAGTGTTCGCCGGAGGTGATGATGACCGTCGGTTTGCCGCGCCACTGGAAATAGCGCGGGTTGTCCGGATGCAGTTGGATGGGCGCGGCCAACAGTTCCAAGCAAACACTGAGAATCAGCGGAAACAGGATGTGTGGCCTCATTCGGGTGTGGCTGTGGTTCATGGTCAGAGTCTGGGGGACTTTACGGTCGGGTGCTGCTTCCTTCTGTCGGATTATAGACAAGATCTGGCATCATCGCCGGTCCATTTGATCCATTCCCGCACTGATAAAGCAGCCGCTTAATAGTGCGACGCTGAGTGCATGGAGAGTTGTATTGTAAATCATGCTATTCGTTTCTTTGGTCTGGTTACTTAACTTTTATCTTGAAAGCCCAGGCATAGCTGGACGATGTGGGTCGGGCCTTCTGGCTTGGATAGTGGATCGTTAGTCCCTGGGCTTCGTCCCAAGTCCATTCAAGGTTGCCTGGAACTCCGAGCATCGAGATACTCGTCCCGGCGACTGGCTTCACTGATTTGACTGTAAGCTTCGGTCCCGGCCATTTCAGGAAAATGGCATAGACGTAGTCGCCCTTGGTGGTAAAGCGGATGTCGCCCTCGCGCTGCGTGGTCCAGAAACGCGTGTCGTAAATCGCCTCGCCGTTCACCCGCAGCCACTCGCCCAACTGCAACAACGGATACTGCTCGTAATCGGGAATCAACCCCGCCGCTGTTGGTCCTACGTTGATGTCGAAATTGCCATTGCGGCTTACGGCGTCCACAACCTTGTCGATGAATTGCTTGGGCGGCAGGCAGTCCTCACGGTCCGTATCCTGGTTGTAACCGAAGGTCTTGGCGATGCCCTGCCAGAACGACCATTTGTGGTCCAGCAAGCCTTCGCTGCCTTTGTCAAAGTGGTATTCGACATTATACAAATCGCCGTGCCGGCCGCGCTCGCCCTCGCCAAAACGTTCGTTCACAAACACGTCCTGGCCTCGTTTCGCGGCCTCGTTGTAGTAATAGGCCACGACCTCCTTCATTTTCCAGAACGACTCGGGATGGTCCCATTCCCCGTCGAAGAAAAAGAAGTCAGGGTGGCAAAGGTCAATTAACTCCATAATCCTACTAAGTTATTTGTTTGATCGCATTATCTCCTCGGCTTTTGCTGATAGATCTATCTTCGATTTTGATGCTATCCTTCGCCTCCGATGCCGCTTTTCGACTTGTGCAACAATGGATTCTAGCGATGGGCTCGCGCGAAAATACCAGTCAAGCAGCTGCACTACATCGCGGGTGCTTAGCAGGGTGCCTTTGCCACTGAGCATTCGCTCTTCCATCACGAACAGTCCGGCCAATGCCACCATAGCCATGTGTCGATGCCATCCATTCCATAGGCGCATTTGATAGTCTGCCATGCCAAGGTGGCTTTTGGAGTTTTGGAAGTTGCGCTCGATAAAGTGGCGCTGTCCTTGGTGCTTGGCTAGTTGCTCCTGTGTAGTGGTAGGTGGCGAGTTGCTAAGTGTGTATTTGATCTCTCCGCCTTTGTCCCTGCTTACAAGTAGCCACCATTCGCGCGGAGCATTTTCTCCGTCGGGCCATATCCACACGCGACACACTAGGCTCTCGACTATGACAGGGCCGTTTTCTCCATCCCGTATCTTGATGCGCTTGGATTTCTTCCATGATCCCTTCAGGTCGGGCAGTTCGCTGATTTTGATTGCTCCGTTTTTACCTGGGCTGGCAGGGCGCTTCTCGCCCTGGGGTTTGCTAAGCCAAACGAACGTGTTCTTTGGGGTGTCGGCGTAAAACTCACAGCCGCGATCTTCAATCCAGCAAAGCAGGGATATGTCACGTCCGTAAAAGCTATCAACTCCGATGCACGCATATTGAACGCCGTGGGCGTCTGCTTGTTCAATGAGTTCGCGGGCTAGGTCGATTTTGGTAGCTTTCCTGATTTTATCCTTCGGAATGCCTGCTTTAAGGCAGCGCTTCTCGTCTT
>CAIQXC010000280.1 GCA_903875675.1 Akkermansiaceae bacterium | reverse complement strand
GTTGCTCCTGAAGCGCCATTCTGGATGTTGGGAGGGGGCCCAGGGCGTCGTTCAGGCAGGATTCGCCAGAGCGCTGGTGGTCGGCCACGCCTAGCAAGCGGGCGAGTTCGGCCTCGAAGTGGCGAAGCGCCCGGAGGCTGGCACCGCTTTCTGTCACGTGATTCAGGGCGCGGCGCAAGAGGTCGTAAATGTCTGGTTCGGGATGCTCGGGTTGGACGGCGAGTTCGAGGAGTTGGCCGAAGTAGGCAGCCAGCAGCGTCGAGCTGTAATGCCGGCGCAAACCCTCGCGCCACTCGTCGATGGCCACCTCGCGCAGGACATGCAGCTCGCCGCGCCGGGCTCGCAGCAAGCTGATTTCACCCCCGAAAAACAAGTCGAGCTTGCCTGCGAACGGGCTGTTTGGCCGGCGGGCCCCTTTGACCACGGTTTTCACCAGTCCATGATTCTGGGTGAACCAGTGGACGATGAGGCTGGTATCTGTCAGGCGCGTGAGGCGCGTCACAATGGCCCGAGTGGTTGGCACGGCCGGAGAATCGCCACATCCGGGGGCTTTTGCCATGCAAATCGGATTCAGCAATGCCCACTGTGCCAAATCATTATCCACCGAGATTAGGAACTGTGAGATTGGCGATGGGCGGGCAAGACCCCATCCTTGTTCAAGGCATGTTTTTCTAGAGCCCTTGAAAAGCCAAAGTCGCGGTCGTTAGGTCAAGTTTTCTACTCTTGGGCGTTCGGCGAGCTCAGCCGAGCCGTCTTCAAGTCTCGTGTCTGAGGCGCAGCCTCGCTAACCATTTCTTTCAAATTTCGCTGGAATTGAGCCAGCGCAGAGAGGTGATGAGGAAGCGTCGGCCAAAATTCTTGTTAGCCTGGCTCTTGAGTTGGGCAGGAGCGGTTTCAACGGGGTCGGCGGGATCGACCCATTCGGGGAATCGTTGGACGACAGCCTCGCAGGTGGCGTGAGCGGTGATTTTGCCAGAGGCGTCGCGTGCTTCGCCGTAGCCGCGGATGGTGAACGTGTCTGAGCGGGGGGTGGCGGCATTGCCTAAGACGTTGAGGATATCTGCCTGGCTGAGGTACCCCGGAGCCCCTTGATAGCTTGATCCGCTGCCGGCGATGGAATTGATGTATTTGTAAGTGGACACCTTAGCGGGCAGGATTTCGAAGCCGGCGTTGGCGGCCACGGCGAACCCCTGATTGAGCGCGCTTTCATCAATCGCTTGCTGCAAGGCCCCACGCTGGGCCATGTCATCGGTGCCGAGGCGTCGGTTGACAAACTCGGCCATGGATAGGAACGGGCCGCGCAGCCTAACTTGTTTGACAATGCTTTGGGCGAGCCCGGTCAATTGGTAGTCTGAATACTCGCGTGGGCCGAGCCAATAGCCATCTTTGAAGTCGCCTCCGTCTGCTGCGGACATCGATACTGGCAAACGGAAGCGACTGATGCGTGCCTCTGATTTTTTCGTATTGGTTAGATCGGTGAGTTTTGAGCTGGGAGGCTTAGCCGTCTTATTGAGTTGGTTGAGGATGGCCTGGGAATCATGGATGGATGCGAGCATCGCCTTCCAAGCCAGGACGGAGGTGGAATTGACGTTGAAGGCACCCTCCATCAATTGCCAGGAGGCGATGCGGGTGTAGGCGTCGGGTTTGGCAACTTCGGCAGCCAGTTCGCTGGCGGAGCGGGTGTCTGGCAGGTGCAGCAACAAGCGTGGGTCGTCCAGTGGTTTACCGGCTGCGAAATCGGCGGCCAGGGTGGTGGTGGTTTTGCCGTTGCCGAACGGGCCGATTTGAGGAGCCAGGCCTGAGAAATAGAAGCTATCGTAAAGTGCGAGGTTGAGCAGGAACGAGTGATCGAGGTAAGAGCCGCTGCTCTTCATTTCCATCAAATTGCCCGGGGCGATGAGCGGATGGGCCCAGGAATTACCGATGGGTTGGGCGAAGCGCGGCAGGTAACCGGAGGCACCGCCAGGGTTGGCGCCATTGAGCGAGGCAAAACTTTGGATAGGAGCGAGTGGAATATCGTATTGGCCGCCGAATTTGGTGCCGTTGAGGGGGGTGTGGCCTGAGATGAAATTGCCACGGTCCTGGCCATCGACCTGGACCAGGTTATTGGAGCCGGTTTTGACGTCGAGAACTTGCAAGTCGATTTCGTGTGAATGATTGGCTGGGTGTTCGGAGGGGATCTTCTGTGATGAGACGGCGGCGTTGGCGTGGG
>CAIQXC010000279.1 GCA_903875675.1 Akkermansiaceae bacterium | reverse complement strand
GCGGGATCATCGCCCTGTCGCATGAGCGGGCTGTCGGCGGCATCCCCCTTGGCGGAGCCGTTGCCGTGGCGGGCCAAGTCGGGCGCGTCGAGCCCCTGGGCTTCGAACTTCCGTCGTTCGTTAGGCGGCAGGGACCCGATCCATGCCTTGTATTGGCACGCGTATTCCGCGTCCTTGGCCCTTTGGCGCTGGCTGTAATCGTCGCGGTTCATTTCTCGGCCCAGGTGGTGCAGATGTTCGCCTCGACTTCGACCGGCACCTCGGCGAAGAGGGCGGCCATGGCTTCGACCATCGCGGTCGTGATGATTTCGCGGCATTGCTCGGCTGTTTCTTCGTGGCACTCGACGACCACTTCATCGTGAACCGTCGAAACGATGCGGGCGGATTTCAACTATCACCCGCCAAATTGCGGAAGGGACAGCAGGAAACGTCAGGGCCGCGATGGCAGATTTGGAGATGGGGATGGAGTGATGATACTAGGCAAGCAGACTGAAAGCGGCTCAACGTGTGGCTTTTTCCACTGCGTGCAGGAGTGCTAAAACTGTTGGATCGTCCTCGGAGACGCGATCCAACAACCCCTGGTGATCGCGGTCTGGAATCATGACGCAAACCGCCTGGCCATGGGCTCCGAGCAATGCGTCGCGGAATTCCCGCGACAGTTCGTGACGATCTGTCTTTTCCAGGCTGCCATAGAGCAGCACGAACGGCGGGTGATTGCCGGAGATGTGGGCGAATGGCGAAGCAGCTGCTATTGCCGCGTCATCACCGAATACGTCTTTGCGGATCGGGTTTATACGATAGCCGCCGCTCATCGCCAAGACGCTGGCAATATCCGCCGGCTTCAGATGTTCGGCCGCCAAATAGGATCCATCGGTTCCGAGCAAGGCGGCTAGGTGCCCGCCGGCCGAGTGCCCGCTCACATGAACCCGCGACGGGTCCCCGCCGTAATCTCCGATGTGGGACTTGACCCAGGCAAAAGCCTTGGCGACATCCTGAATTTGACCGGGGTGCTTCACTTGCGGATAGAGGCGGTAGCTGATCGAAGCCACCGCCACACCGTGGTTGGCCAGAACGACCCCGAGGTTGTGGCCCAGTGTCCGATCACCCCGTTGATAGCCCCCGCCGTGAACAAACACCACTGTGGGAAACGCCGTCGTTTGCTTGGGCAAATAAAGGTCGAGGAGATTCCGTGTCGGATCGGCACCCGGACCCTCGACATAAGGGATAGCTTCTTTCAAGGTCACGGAATCCGGTACCGGCAGTGGCGGAGGTGGTGGATGGTCCTCGGGTTTTGCCGATGCCGACGCCCCGGTCGCAAGCGTGCCGGTTCCCGAGGCGCCGGTGCCTTTCCCCCGTCCACAAGCGGTCAGCGCAATGGCCAGAGCAGCGGAAAGCATGATCCGGGAAATGTTTGCAAAGGATTGCTGAGTGGCGGAATATTGCATAATTGACTAGCTTAATGGAATGAGAGAAACTGGCAATGAGGCGGTCCGAAAAGCACAATCAAAAAGAGACCAAACAAAGCCCCGATGATGGGCCGCACGCCGTTGCTAATGGTGCATGGTGACTGAGTCAATGTCTTATTGAGGGAGCGATGTGCCGGAACATGATGTTATTTTTGATACCCGAAGCCCTATTTATTGTTGATTTCACGATGGTGCCAACATGTTGGGAACAAGAAAGATCGGACAGTATCAGCTTGCAGCGGGCACGGGAAAGTCATCGGGAGCGAAAACCGGCCGTCCCAAACCCTCAGCGGACAAATCTTGTCCACTGCTGCCCATTGACCAGGCAGCCCCGACGATGCGATCCAAGCCACGTGCGAACACCTCCTCCTGAAATCTCTAACTGAAAATGCCACTGTGAACAAAACCCGTTCCCTCGTCCTCCTCTTCGGCCTCGTCAGCCTCGTCCCTTTGCATGCGCAGAATTCACTCGCCCCCCTGGTGGTGACTGCCGAACGGGTGGCAACCCCGCTCAGCGACACGCCCTACTCGGCAACCAGCCTGGACGCGGACTACATCGGGGAGAACACCCGCCGCACGCTGCCTGACGCCCTGCAATACACGCCCGGGGTGCTGGTGCAAAAGACCGGCTACGGCCAGGGTTCGCCGATTATCCGAGGATTCACCGGACGTCAGAACCTGCTGCTGATGGACGGTGTGCGGATCAATAACTCAACCTATCGTGGCGGACCTGTCCAATATTGGAGCACCGTCGATCCGCTCGCTATCGATCATCTTGAGCTGATCAAGAGCCAGGGTTCCGTTCTCTATGGCTCCGACGCGGTTGGCGGGACGCTCAACGCCTTCGGCAAATCCGCACGCTTTCGCGATGAATCCGCCGAGCGGACCTATGTCGGCGGTGCCGCGTCGTATGAATACCGCAGCAACGGCCAGGGGAGCAACATCGGCCGACTCGAGACCGAAACCGGGGTCGGCGGCAAATTCGGCATCCTTCTCGGAGTCTCTGCCAAAGACTTCGGCGACATCAGCGATAACGCGGTGGGCCGCATGGTTAACACCGGCTATCCGGAGCAGGACCTCGATCTGCGCTTCGACTACGCCGTCTCTCCAGACTCCACACTGACACTGGCCAGCTACTACGTCAATCAGGACAACGTCTCGCGCTGGCACCGCACCCTCAACAATCCCGGCTGGACCGATGGCGATCATTTTGCCGGTAAGGGATCCTATAACTATGATAACTTCAACCAGGGCCACTCGCTCACCTATCTGCGCTATGCCGGCAAAGACCCGCAAGCCAACGCCGCCATCAAGAGTTGGAGCGCCACCCTGTCATTTCAAAACGTGAAAGATGGGGAAAATCTCGACGCCAACAACAACAAAGTCGATCAAATCCAATCCCTTTCAACCGGTGTCCAGACCCTGGGTTTCGACCTGACGCTGGAATCTGATGCCGGCCCCGGCTCCTTCGTCTATGGCTGTGACTTCTATCATGACGATGTGAACTCCTCGGGCTGGTCCAACAATATTGCCGGCACCAGTTATACGGAGAAGCTGCCGGTTGCTGACGATTCCACCTATGACATGCTCGGCATCTTCACCCAATACACATGGAAGCCAACGGCAGCTCTGGAAATCATTGGCGGAGCCCGCTACACCTATGTGGATGCAAAGCTCGGACGTTTTTACGGATACAATGCCGCCACTGGTACCACCACGCTGGTTCGCGACCAATCATTCAATTGGGATGCGCTGGTCGGATCATTGCGCATGCTCTATCATATTGATACGAACTGGAGCGTCTATGGTGGTGTCTCACAAGCCTTCCGTGCTCCCAACCTCAACGATCTCTCCGGCGATGTCACATCCTTGGCGGACACCAAGTCACGAGGTTCTGTCGATGCCAAACCGGAAAAATTCATCACCTATGAGCTTGGCGCGCGCCGGGAAAGTGCCTCGTTCTCCAGCGGTGCCTCGGTTTTCTATACGGACGTCACCGATGCCATCTCCAGCGTAAAGGACGGCACCCGAAGCATTACCACCAATGCGGGGCAAGGCTATGTCTATGGAGCTGAGGTTGAAGGCGCGTGGCGCATCACCCCGCAATGGCTGCTCTCCGGCTACGTCGCGTGGATGGATGCACGTACCCAGGCCCCGGACACCCTCGGCGGACCCGCCATCAACAAGCCCAATACCAGACAAATGCCCCTTACCGGATCGCTCGCACTGCGGTGGACCACCGAGTCGAAGAAATATTGGGTCGAAGGTCGCGTGCTGGCTGCCGACACCGAGGACCGCATCACAGCCGCGGACCAGGCGGCGGACTTCCAGCGCATTCCCACTAACGGCACACCGGGATATATCGTTGCCTCACTGCATGCCGGTTGGCAGGTCAATGAGCACCTCGGCCTGAATTGCGGGCTTGAGAATCTAACCGACTCGAACTACCGCAATCACGGCTCAGGCCAGAATGAGCCTGGCTTCAACGCCATTATGGGTGCCAGAGTGACGTGGTGAATGAATCTACCGACACCCAAGCCATCATCGCCACGATGAAAGGCAGACGGGCACCTACCTCGACCGCATGAGAGGCCGGGTCAGGCAGCCACTCATAGGGAGTTTCCCTACCTCTGCAAATGCAGGGATTCACCCCATGGCATACGGCCGGTGATGGGTTATATTTGACCGTCCCACGCCACAAAGCGGACGATTATTAGAAAGAATATATTTATCTCGCTAATTAAGGCACACCGAGTTCTTACGGCGCCTATGGGATGGGCGGGAATGTTTTTCAGTGGAACGACGCCGTCATCTCCGGTTCGTTGCGCGGGTTGCGTGGGGGGTCCTGGGGCTTCGACGTCTACGCCCTAGCCTCCCCGTCCCGCGGCAACCTCGGCCCGTCGTACGAGAACTACTTCGTGGGCTTCCGCGTTGCCAGCGTCCCTGAACCAACCCCAGTGATGCTAACAATTATCGCCAGCGGAGTGTTGGTGATGCGCCGGAAACGCTGATGGTTCCCTTTGACTCTTTATGCCCTTAGGCATGTAACAATTTCTAGACTATTACACTTCTGGGGATTAGATCGAAAGTCAGGGTCAGGTCTTCGAGATGACGACGGCGGTTCCGTAGCAGAGAACCTCGCTTGCAGACCCCGTGCTGACCACCTCCGCAGCATTATTGTAAACACTTCCAATTGGATGCCGCGAAATACCTGCACCAAGATGTCACGGCGTTGGCCTGCCATATTGCCATCCCTTGTGCGGCCGGCACGTGCTCCTGCGCGGCAGCAAACGCAAAATCCGAGGCATGGAGAGAAGACTCCGCACCCCAGATTTGATACCGCCAAAACATGGTGTTAGTTCAGCCCTTGAAGCTGGCGTTCGGCTGGCCGTCGTCGATCAAGTCGCCGATGCGGTTCACGGCGTCCTTGAGGACCGAGGCTGCGGCGAACACGATCACCCCGGTCGTGGGTTGAAAGCTATTTCTTGTCCGCGTCGATCGTTGCCTTGGCAGCAGCAGCATCGGCCTCGACCTTCCTCTTGTCGGCTTCGAGTTGTGCTTGCACGCTGAGCTTCTTAGCCTCAATATTCGCTTTGTCGGTAGCGGCATTTGCGTCGGCTTCCTTCTTGGCATTCCTAGCGGAGGCGTCCACGGCGTCCTTGGTTTTGTCGATAGCGTCTTTTGTGGACTCTGTTTTGGTGTCGATGGCGGCCTTTTCTTTGTTGCAGCTTGCAACAAATACGGCGAAGAAGGCGATGATGATGGATCTGGTGAGTTTCATGGTATGTGTTATTGATTTGCCTCAGTGGGCGGGATTAGGACTGAGAACAGCAAGATTCGGTTATGAATCTGTCTGCGGCGGAGTTTGCCTAGGAGCTGGGCTTGACAGACTGTGGATCATCGTGGGAAAGCGTTCAATGGGGTTAAACCCTACTCGTCAAATTCCATGGGGGGATGGGGCGAACGCCCCATTGCTGATCGGGACGGACACCGCCAATATTCGGGGCGTCAAACGTCCCGCGCACAAATCTCCCAACTCATGAAGGCACTCGTGGGCAAATTGCTCCAGTTCAACCACAGTCCCACAGGTGCCATCGTGGGCTGATAAAGGGCCAAATCCGCATTGACACACCGCCCCGGCGTGCAAATTTATCAACTAAGTGCCACACTCATCGCCTCAATCCGCCGGTACTCACCGCTGCCCCCGGCGTCGGCGTCGGCGTCTCGTCTTGGGCTTGCTCACCCTCATCGTTGGCTTGCTCTGGCTCGACGGTCCGGGCTTGCGTTGGTTGCTGCCACTGGCTGCCCAACCCATCCTCAGGAGCGCCGGTTTTCAGGGTGGCTTGCGCATCGAAGGTAGCCTGAGCGGCGGCTTGGCGGTGGCGGACTTGAACCTGCGGGGTACTGGCACCCTCGTCGCTCTAACGATAGTTCGGGCGACTCCCCATTACCGATGGTCACGCCTGCTGCGCGGCAAGCTCGATGGTCTATCGCTGGCAGGGGTCCACGCCGACTTGTGCCTCAATCCCGACCCAGTGCCAAAAACCCAAGGCAAGCCCAGGTCTGATTTTGACCAAATCATCGAAATCCTGCGCCGGGTGCGGACCCAATTCGTCCCATTGCAGTTGGATTTCGCAGACATGAGCCTCAGCGTCACCCGCGCCGGCAAGCCCGCGTTCACGCTCCAACCGAGCAGCCTCTCCCACGCACCTGACAGCTCCGCAATCACCCTGAAAATCGGAGCTATCACCGATCCGATCGGATGCGAGTGGCCCGCCCAAACAACCCGTCTGGTGTGGAGCGGAGATCAAATATCGTTAGATCATCTCACTCTCCTCCCAGGTCTCGGCTTGAGCGGCCTGGCCTTGCATCTGCCGACCGTCGGCGGCCCTTCGCTCGAATCGCTCATCCGCCTGGACGAGGCCGTATTGCACTTTGAAACCAGTGCCGGGCTTGCCGAGGCCACCCTCGCCCTACAGTCTGGTTCGGTGGACCTGGCGAAAACAGCCGAGTCCCTCGGCATCCAGCTTCCGGCGTCGGCAACCGTGACCGCGCTTACCCTCGACGCCTCCAATCTCATGCCCGATCTAAGCGCCGTCACTGGACACCTCAAACTCGCCCTCAAATCCATCTCGTGGCGAGATTGGACGATGCCCGAGGCGCGGGTCGCCGGAACGCTGACCAGCGACCGGGCTTCCCTCAACCTGCAGACACTAGCCATGGGGTCACCATTTTTGTTAGATGCGAACCTTGCCCTCACCCGCAACTCGAACCATTTCGTGCCGGGTGCCGCAGCGGGCACATTCCACCTCAGCGACGTGCCTGCGGTGCTCCACGAACTCTCCGCACACTTCCAAGCCATTCGAGCCGACGCAGACGTGCCACCATCCTCGCTCGACGGCTCGTTCCACATTTCCGGCACCGACCCACCCTTCCAGACGGCGAGCCTCGACACCACCCTCACCCCTGCTGATCCGGCGCTCGCCCCCCCCCTCGCCCTGCACGCCCTCTGGCAAGCCGATCACTCGTCCACCGCTGAACTCACCCTCGATGGCTTGAAACTTACCGCCCACTTGAACCCTTCCGCCAATACCTATTCCGGCGAGCTTTCCCTCAATGGATTCTCCACCTCCCGCATCGCCCGCTGGCTCGAACCCGTCGGTATCAGCCCCGGCAGTATCGCCAATCTGACAGGCGAGTGGCAAGGTACCGGCGATCTGTCCAACGCCCGCCACAGCGGCGAACTGACCCTCACCCGCGCGGCTTGGCAATCTGCGGAAAATCCCCCCGTAACAGCCGCCGCCACCGTGAGCTACGTCTGGCCCGGACAGGTCGCGGTGAGCCATTTGGCGGCTCAATACGGCCCCCACTCACTCACACTGGATCATCTCCAGGCGGCCTGGCCACAGCCGGAAATGCCCGCCGCAGGCACCCCTGTCCCGATTTTCTCCCCCTGGCCCGCCAACGTG
>CAIQXC010000278.1 GCA_903875675.1 Akkermansiaceae bacterium | reverse complement strand
GCCTCGGCTTCGCGGCTGGTCTGGTAGAAAAATTGCCGACGCTTGCCGGTGCCGCTGAGGGTGGCAGGAATTGAAAGTCTCCACCCCCTTTTTTGATCCTTCACCACTTCAAACGTGGCTGCCTTTTCGTTGCTTTGTTTGCGCTTGGCCATGCCCCTATCAAGTAACCAAGTAACCAGAAAGTCAACAATAATCCGCAAATTCGGCAAAAATGGCAAAAAATAGGCATTGGTAATCAATGACTTACGTCAATACTTTCCGCTTTGGGAGCAGGAAGTCGTCAGTTCGAATCTGGCCGCCCCGACTTTTCTTGATTTTCAACGAGTTATGTCGATCTGGGGGCACTAAAGCCCTTCCCCTCATCGATCAAGCAACACTTCTCTCTTCACGCCTGATCCCTTACCTCATTCAGATTTCGTCTCCCATGTCCGACCATCCCATCAAGTCCCCCCGCAAGCTCATCGAGGTCGCTCTCCCGCTGGATGCGATCAATGCGGCTTGTGCGCGGGAAAAGTCCATCCGGCACGGGCATCCTTCCACGCTGCATTTGTGGTGATCACCGAGGGCATGGGCCGTCTGCTCATCCAAGTGGCGCAACGACTCAATGGCAAGGGCGGCGAGCCGGTCATCCAACTGCAAACTGCCTTCGCCCGAGTTTGCATTTCTTCGAACAACCAGGCAGTGGGGGCTGGGCCTGACCCAGGGGCGGATGTCATTTGCAATCAGAGACGGAAACGTCATTGACAAGCCGGCCGGGGAGGAATAGACACAGCGGGTGTATGAAAACTGTATGGTTCGTCGCCTTGGTAGCCGTGTTGGGGATGGGGACTGTTTTTCCCGCTATCAATGAAAAAAAAGTTGAGAATGCCAAGGAATCGGCCGCCAAATCCGGCAAGCTGATTGCCTTTGTCTTTTACCAAGCCTACTGGGACCCGAATTGTCCGAAGTGCGTCGCCACGGTGAACGCCAACAATGCTGCCGTAAAAAAGGTAGTTCCGCGGCAGAACACCGTGGTCATTGAAGTGGTCGGCAAGGAAAAGGATGTTAGAGCAATCCTCCCGCCTGTGGTCAGCATGGATGGGCCAACCCCGCGGGTGGTCGTGACCGATGCGGCCTGCGGGACGGTCGTAGCCGAAATGAAGCCGGGCATGGGCAAGGCGGACTTGGATGCCTTCGGTAAGAAGGTCAAGGACGCCGTCACGTCCCAACGCTGATGCCAGACAACGGCACCTGCCTAACCCGGCCTGATTCAACCTAATTCAATCGTGGATTTTCATCTAGCAACATCCGTATCGGCGGCGCTCGACACGAGCAGCCACTTCCCCCAATCTTCGGCCCGTGATGCCCGATTTTTCCCTTGAAAACGCCCTGCACGCCCGCGGATTGACCTGCGTGGCCGGGGTGGACGAGGCAGGACGCGGGCCTCTGGCCGGGCCAGTGGCAGCGGCAGCGGTGATCTTGCCCGGCGGATTCATTGACCCGGGATTGAATGACTCCAAGAAACTGAGCGCAAAGAAACGCGAGTCGCTCTATCAGATTCTAACCGGAGATCCGGCCCTGCGCTGGGCAGTCGCGCTTGCGTCCGCAGAGGAGATTGACACGCTGAACATTTTGCGGGCGACTCATCTGGCAATGCGGCGGGCCGTGGCGGCGCTAGGAGTGACGCCGGACCATTGCCTCATCGACGGGCTGCCGCTGCGGGACTTTCCGTGGCCGCACGATGGCATTGTGAAAGGCGACTCGCTCTCGTGCTCGATTGCGGCGGCGAGCATCCTCGCCAAGGTGACGCGCGACCGGTTGCTGGCTGAGATTGATGCGGAATTTCCACTTTACGGCTTTGCGAAGCATCAAGGATATGGCACAAAGAGGCATCTTGAAGCGCTTCGGATTCACGGCCCTTGTCGCCACCATCGTCGCTCGTTTGAGCCCGTGGCTCAACTCACCTTGCCATTTGACCGGGCCTGATGGTGAGGAGCGAGACCGGCAGTGGCTCGGCCGCTACGGGGAAGACGTGGCCACTGCGTGGTTGCGTGCCCATCAGTGCAAGATTTTAGCTAGAAACTACCGCAATGAGCGGCGGGGGCGGCGCACTGGGGAAGTTGATATCATTGCCCGTGAGGACCGGCTGTTGTTATTCGTCGAGGTCAAGACCCGCCATGAGTCCAGCAAGATTCGGCCCTTGGATGCGGTGGACAAGGCAAAACAGGAACTCATCGAGCGCGGTGCCAACGACTGGCTGCGGCGCCTCGGCACGCGCCAATTGCCGTGGCGCTTTGACGTGATCGAGATATACGTCGCCGAGGGCAAGTTGCCACGGGTCAACCGTGTTAGGGATGCGTTCTGAGCCATCGTCAGGGCTGATCAAACGGCAACAGGAGGGTGTCAGTGACTGCTGAAATGGGAACGTCCAAAAGAAGCATGTATGCAGCGCCGCCTCCTGCCCGAGCGGTCTCGATGTCCTGGCTAACACCACCGTAGCGCCGCCCCGAATTCATCGGGGAAATCTGGTTGCAGATCGTTCCGCAACCGGTCAGCAATACGGCCGTCAGCAGCGTGGCAAATGTCATTCTCATAACTGTGACAATTGGGTTAGTAAGAAGCCCAGCGACGATCATCCTCAGCCTGACAAACGGGCGCTGAGCAAATCGGTCACTTGCTTCGGATTGGGTTTTGAGGTGGCCGCCTTCATGACCTTGCCGGTTAGAAAGTTAAGCAACTTCAGGTTGCCTGCCTTGATCAAGCCGACCTCGGTGGGGTTCTCGGCGATGGCTTGATCGACGAGAGCCTCCAATTCACCCGCGGCACCCGAACCATATCCTCGGCTCGCCACGGCGGCCTCAAACGTCATTCCGGGAGTATCAATCAAATCGAAAACAATTTCCCTGGCCTGGCTTGAGGAAAGCGCATCGGAAAGCGTGCTGTTTGAAATCTTCTGAATTTGTTCATTCGGGATGGGCGAGTTTTCGATTGTCAATCCCCGCTGATTGAGCGTGCCGAGATAGGTATTGATGATGAAATTGGCGATTTTCTTGGGATGGCTGGAGGTTTTGGCCAGGCTATCGAACAAGGAAGCAAGTTTGCCATTTGATGAGAGCACGGCGGCATCGTAGTCGGTGACGCCGAGGTCGCGTTTGAAGCGAAGTGCCAATTCGTGAGGCAACTCAGGCAGCCGCGGACGGACTTTTTCCAACAATGGAGCCGTGCGGATCGGCAGCAAATCGGGGCAGGCAAAATATCGGTAGTCGTGCGCATCCTCCTTGGTGCGCATGAGCTGGGTCTCGCCGCGCTCGTCATCCCAGCGGCGGGTCGATTGGACCTGCGCACGGCCCTGCGAGAGGTCCTCACCCTGGCGCTCAATCTCAAAGTGAATGGCACGGCGGATGGCCGAGATTGAGTTGAGGTTTTTGAGTTCGACCTTGGGGCCGAGCGGTTCCTCCGGCATTCGCCGCAGCGAGATATTCACGTCGCAGCGCAACTGGCCTTTTTCCATATCGGCATCGGACACACCGCCTTGGATGAGAATCATCTGGAGCGAGCGGAGATAGGCGTAGGCCTCCTCACCACTTTCCAAGTCCGGCTCGCTAACAATCTCCATCAGCGGCGTGCCCGCACGATTGAAATCAATGAGCGACGAGCTGCCAAGATGCGTCGATTTTGCAACGTCTTCCTCAAGGTGGATCCGGTTGAGCCGAACCACTTTATCAGCCCCGGCAGCCTCTTTTCGGGCGTCGCCCGGATAGCAATGGGCATAAAGCGGGACCCCGCCCCCAATGCACAAGGGCAGATCAAACTGCGTCGTCTGAAAATTCTTCGGCATGTCCGGATAGAAGTAACTCTTGCGGTCCCACTTTGAGATTTCCGGCGAACTGCAACCCAACATCAAGCCGCTCAGCAGCGTTTGCTCAATGGCCGCCTCATTGAGCACAGGCAAGGCACCGGGCAGGCCCAGACACACCGGACAAGTATGCGTGTTGGGCTCCTCGCCAAACGAGGTGCGGCAGGCACAAAACATCTTGGTTTGAGTCTTGACCTGGCAGTGGACTTCAAGACCGATAGTTACTAGATAGGGCATGGAGGGATCAGTTGTCAGTTGTCAGTTGTCAGTTGTCTCATTTCTTCTTCTCTTCAATGGCTTGCTTGACGTTTGGATCGTCGAGGGCACGGGTGAGGTTGGGACTTCTGAGCAGGCCCGAAAAATCCTTCTTACGGGCAAGTCCCTGCAACGCAGGATCAGCCACGACTGTCGCCTTCGGATGGGCTTTGCCAGTCTTTGGATCAATCGCCGGTGTCTCCGCTGGGCTGCCTTCGGCCGCAATCAACTTGGCCAGTGCCACCCGTGCCGGCTCGGTCAATGGATCTAACATTTTCAACCAATCCTTGGGCAGCACGGCCTCGGCCGACGTCTTCATGCGCAGCAAATAATCAGCGGTCTTGCCGGGGTCGGAATTTTTATCAACGAAGCCGCGAATCTCCTCGAGAGCCCCGGCGTGATGCACCCAGGTGACGCCAATGAGCCAAAGGCCGGCCGCCACAAACAGGGCGAAAATGAGCCGGATCGGCACATTGGTGAACGCTGATGGTGGCCCGGAGCCAGGTCTCACAAACGGGCTTGCAACAAACCTGAGCACGCTGCGAATCAACCAGAGGGCCAGCACAAACGCAGCCACTGGAGCGCCGGTGGTGATCAAGCTATTGGGCTTTTCCAAGACCTTGATCGACCACGCCGGTGCCTGTTGCCAAACCCAGTAAGCCAACCACACACTCACACCGAGAATGAGCGCGCCAATCAGCAATCGCACAATGCCACGCAACAATACGAACAGCGCGCATAGTGAAAAAATAATCAAGGCACCGGTGGTGAGATCAAGATGGGTTAGAAAATCGAGGGACATGCGGAGGATGAGTGGAAAGTGGAAAGTGGAAAGTGGAAAGTGGAAAGTGGAAAGTGGAAAGTGGAAAGTGGAAAGTGGAAAATAGTCATCGATCCTCTATCCCCCTACCCTGCTCCGTTGGCGGAGGAGGTGGTCGGTCAGAACGAGGGTGGCCATGGCTTCGACGATGGGCACAGCCCGGGGCAGCACGCAAGCGTCATGGCGGCCACGGCCGAGCAATTCGGTATTTTGGCCGTCGGCGGTGACGGTTTGCTGAGAGCTCATGATGGTGGCGGTGGGCTTAAAGGCGACGCGGAAGAAGATATTTTCGCCGTTGGAGATGCCGCCCTGGATACCGCCGGAATGGTTGGTCGTGGTGCGCACCCTGCCGTCCTGCATCCGGAACGCATCATTGTGCTCGCGACCGGTGAGCTGGGTACCCGCAAAGCCCGAACCGATTTCAAACCCCTTGGTCGCTGGCAGCGAGAGCATCGCCTTGGCCAGATCGGCTTCCAATTTGTCAAAAATCGGTTCGCCCAAGCCGGGTGGGCAACCTCGGATGACGCATTCGATGACGCCGCCGACCGAGTTGCCGTCGGCCCGCACTGCCTTGATGAGTGCGATCATCGGCTCGACCATCGCCGCATCGCCGGTGCGGACGATATTCGATTCCACGGCCACCGCAGTGACGGTGGCTGGATCGACACTGGCCTCAAGATGCTGGATGGATTTCACCCAAGCGACAATCTCGATGCCGGGGTGAAAAACGTCCAGCACCTGGCGCGCCACGGCTGCGGCGGCGACCCTGCCAATCGTCTCACGGGCCGATGCCCGGCCACCGCCAGACGCTGCGCGGATGCCAAACTTCGCGTCGTACGTAAAATCGGCGTGGCTGGGCCTGTAGCTGGCGGCCATTTCGTCGTAGGCGGCCGGTCGTTGGTCGGTATTGCGCACCAAAATGGTGATCGGGGTGCCGAGGGTCAGCCCATCGTGGACGCCGGAAAGAATCTCGGCGCGGTCTG
>CAIQXC010000277.1 GCA_903875675.1 Akkermansiaceae bacterium | reverse complement strand
CTTGCTCGACCCTGTGGCGCTTTTGAGGTCGAACACTGAGTTCTGAATTTAATGAACCCCTTTCGGCAACTCAGCGCGGAAACCCCGTGCATGGGTTGCCGAACGATGGATATCTTCCACGTCGCGTGCGCCGTGGAAATCGGTGCCAGTGAGTTTCTAACATTTGACCGGCGGCAGAGCACGCTCGCGGCTCACGCCAACTTGAAGGTCAGCATGCTGGCCTGATGTCAAAAAAATAACCGGCTTGCATCTTTCCCGGTTGCTCACGGTTTGTTGAGGAGTTCGCCACAGTTTGGCCAACCGGCGGCCGACCATGCGATGGGCCGGATCAGGAACAACCTCCCGAGTTGCGGCCGCTCGCGGCGAAACGCGTGATGGACGATGAAATCGCCGTGATCGGTCTGCAGCACGCCGTTGTGGCCGGGACCCGCCCAGTGCTCGTCGCTGATGAGGATGGGGGTGCCTCCCCCTTCGAGCATCGGCTTGCCAGACTGGTCGAGAAACGGCCCGAGCGCACTGTGCGAACGCCCGACCACCACTTTGTAGTCGCTGGCGGCCCCGTTGCAGCAATGGTCCCAGGAGGCAAACAGGTAATACCAATCGTCGTGCTTGATCACATAGACGCCTTCGATCGGAGCTTCCGGCACGTTTGCGGCCCGCTTGGCGATGGGGATGATGGCCGGTTTGCTAGATGTGGGTTTGCCGGTTTTCGGGTTGAGATCCACCGCCTTGATGCCGGACCAGAATGAGCCAAAGAACAAGGTCCAGTGGCCGTCGGAGGCGACAAACATTGCCGGATCGATGGCGTTATAATCGCATTTTCCGGGAAACGACTCGAGTACCAAGCCACGGTCGATCCAGTGGTTATCGGGGTGGCCGGGTTCGAGCCTGCGGTTGACTGCCAGGCCGATAACGGAGCGCTGACTGCCGAAGCTGGAGACCGAGTAATAGAGATAGTAGAGGCCGTCATGAAAGGAGATATCTGGTGCCCAAATCCCCTCGCTGGTGGGTACAGCCGTCTTGGCCCACTCAGGCACATCGGTGGCAAACACCCGTCCCACCCGATCCCATTTGATGAGGTCCGCACTGTGGATGATTTTAACGCCTTTGCCGGTCGCAAAGGCATAAGTGCCAGTGTCACCATTGTGACCGGAAACTGCGCTAGGGTCGGCAGCATCGCCCACCGCGCCTTGCGCACGGCCCGGGTAACAGGCTAACAAAGATAGGCATGTGCTGGCTAGATATAGGGTGGATCGGTTCATGGCAGGTGTTCGGCGGGCACGCCGAGGGTGTGAGTCTTGAATGTTAGGTCTTTGTCGGGATCGGCATACGGTGTATGCAGGAAGATTGTTGAAAATTTGGTTAGATAGGTATTCCATTTTTCGGCGGTTGTAATTTCGCCCTGGCCTTCCCAGCCGAAGCCAGCGAACCAGCGGATGGCACCATTGGCGTCGGTGCGTGCCAGGCACAAGGCTTGGGTTTGGCTGGGCGGAGTTGCATGGTTGAACATTTTTATCACGCATGAAGGGTCGATGACAACGGCGGTGCCGAGGCCGAAGCCCTCGTGATATTCCCAGATTTGCATGATGCCTGTGGTGGGGGAAAACAGGGTATGATTGGTTTTTTCCTGTGGCATCAGGCCGATGGCAACCTCGAGCTTGGCGGGAACCCCGTCGAGGGTGAAACGAGCGTCACATTGATAGAGTCGCTGGCCCATGATGAGGGTGATGCGTTTGGTTTCGCGCAAGATTTTCCCATTCAGCTCGCTGGCGTAGTCCAATTCGAAGGCGACGCGTTGCGGAGTGTTCTCGATCATGCGTTGAGCGACGAACGTTTTGGAATCATGGAGTTTGCCATCGGCCCAGACCGAGATACCGCCGCATCCGCGGCTGTCGCCCACCTTGTAGCCATCGTAACCCTCACCGTGATCCTGATGGTATGATTTGGCGGCTTTGCTGTAGGACAGCTTGATGCGATCTTGCATGTACCACTTGTCGATGATCGGATAGGGAACGCGTTTGAACCAGCAATCGATGCCGCTGTTTTCGGGGCCGTGTCGCAGGGCCGGGCCATAGGCGCGGAACGCCACCAAGTCGTTTTCCCAAGCAAAGTCGTCGGAGCGTTCGGGAACAAAGCGGGCGAAGGCACGCGGCGCTGCGGGCAGGAAGTGGTCCGGCAACGTCACGCCCTTGAAGGAGGCGAGATTGATGCGGTGTTTGGCGGGTTCAAGCATACGGATGATCTCGGCCCCTGCCAACAGATAGGCACCGGTGCCATACACCTCCGTCGAGCTCGGGCCGGTGTCCTGTTTGTCCGGGGCATCACCGACTTTTTGGACATAGCCGAGCATGCCGGCTGGTTGGATGTTGTTAGCCAGGGCCTGATAGCCTTTGAAGATATGCGGTTGGAAGGTTGCGGCCGGCAGCAATCCGCGATTGACGCCCCAAGCCATCGCGTACACGAAAAACGCGGAGCCCGATGATTCACCTTGGGGGTCTTGCGGATCCAGCAGGCTGGTGCGCCACAGGCCGTCGTCATTCTGGAGATTTTCCAGCGCGTAGATCATGTCATGATAGAGGCCGAGATATCGCTCGCGTGACGGATGAAGGGCGGGCAGAAAATCCAGCACATGGGTGAGGCCGGCGACGACCCATCCGTTACCGCGTGCCCAGAAGACATTTTTTCCGCTAGGTGTGTGCTTGGTGAAAAACCGGTCGTCGCGATAGAACAGGTGATGGGTGGGGTTGTAGAGCACGTCGGTGGTGGTCCACCATTCGCGGTCGGCCCAGAGGAAGAACTTGGGATCTCCTGTTAGATTGGACAGATGAGCCCAGACTGGGGGGGACATGAACAAGGCGTCGCACCAGGACCAGGTGAGGGAACCGCCGGAGATGGATTTAGGCGGGTTATTGGCGAGGGCGGCGAGGAGACTATCGAAGTGATCGATGCTGGGTTTGAGCTTGGCCGGATCCTTGTCGAGTTCATAGAGGCTGAGCCAAGCTTGGAGCACCGCGTGGTCATCGGCGTGAGTCACCCGCGGGCCCGGACCATAGTCAAGCTGGCGGCCGAATGGCTTGAGAGCCTCGAGGTAGCGGGCGTCGCCGGACACCTGATGAAGGTTTTCGAGGCCGAGGAAAAACGGGGCCTGGGTCCAATCGTGGATTGGATGAGGCGAGGGATTGGCGAGTTGCCAGTCTGCCACCCGGCGCATATCCTTGAGAATCGCCTCGGGTGAAGGGTCGGCGGCGGCGAGTGGTGAGACGGTGGCAAGTAGGAGCAGCAGGCATTTTCTCCAAACCAAGGGAAGGGTCGGCAAAGGACATCGGGAGAGGCAGTGCATGGTATTTTGCGGTTGTGCTCAAACGTGGCAAGCAAGAATAGGTTTGCCAAGAAGCATGGGCAATGAAG
>CAIQXC010000276.1 GCA_903875675.1 Akkermansiaceae bacterium | reverse complement strand
TCTCGTCGGCGTTTTTCTAACACCTGGTTTTACCGGCTTCGGTTTGGTGCCACTTGGAAACGAACCCGTCACCTTGTATTTCGATGTTAGACTTCGGATGATTTCGTCCACTTCATTTTTAGGCAAACCGAAGCTGATCAGGCGGGAGCGGATTGAGTTGATGGCCTGGGAGTCGCCGCTTTTGATGGCGGCCTCAAGAAGTTCGGTGAGATTCAGAATGCCGCCCGTGACATCTTCATCCATGTCGTCGTCATCATCATCGTCATCCTCGTCATCATCATCCTCGTAAGGGAACCCTGAGCTGCCGAAGGGATCATCGTAGGAATCCCCGTTTGAGGAGCTGGTCACTTTCTCACGCAGCACTTTGGCGCGTGCGGCGATCTCCGGCATCCCGCGGGCGGTGGCGGCCGCTGCCACGCTGTCCAGATCCCCCAGAAACTCGTGCTTCGGTATATAGCAATATTCTCCGGTTCGCTCATCCATGATCAGCGACGCCAGGCGAAGGCGTGGATCTAACTTTTTATTTGAGGGATCGACGTTCTCGTCCAGCTCTTCAGTCACATCCCGCATGCAGAAACCGATAACATCTCTGGCGTGCTCGGTGATGCCTTTTTCCAGCACGGCGGTGCGATCCAGAAACGCGATCAATCCGGCAGGATCCTTTTTCAGATTTTTCCCAATCAGGGTGGCGAGAACCTCCAGCACCCGCTCACAGGCACGGGTATCAATCGCTATGCCCCATCCTTTGATTTGAGAGACGAAGGCGTACTGGTCGATCACGGCGCAGAGGAGCGCCCAGTCGCGTGCTCCGGATTTGAGGGCGGCTTTCCAATCCTTAGTCCACTCCCGGCGCAGGGTGATTTTATAGACATAAGCGAGCCAATCCTCCAGCAACAGGCATTCGAGGAGTGAGGGAGCGAGGCGCACGGCATCCTCGCGGGCTTGCAACGCGGTGCCGGGTTCGGGGTCAAGCAGGGCTTGGCGCATCCGAGCCATCCAGCGCGACAACATGAAGTGTTTGCGCGGCGGGCGGTCCTCCAGCAGGGGTTCCATGACGGCCCATTGTTGAGCCACAGGGCGCTTTTTGCGCAGCAATTCGCGGGTCTGATTGACCAAGGCGATCAGGATGGAGCCCTTGACGTCTTTGTCGAGCGGGTCGATGGCCAGAGCCGCGCGCAATTGGACCAAGGCATGGTCGAACGCCTTGTCCTTGGTGGCCTGGGCGGCGGCGGCAATCAGCAACGGCTTGCTGCGGGGAAAGCGTTGCAACAGATCGTTCAGCAAACGCTTGTGGACCTTGAGATCGCCCGAGCGTTGCAGGAGGGTGAGCAAGCCGAGCGCCGCAGTTTCGTTGGAAGGATCCGCTTCGACCGCCTTTTCATAGGCCTTGACCGCCCTGCCAAAGTCTGGTGGCGTATTCTTGGAAGGTTTGGCGGGACCGCGATGAGCGGACATATCGCTTAAATTTTCACCGAGCCACTCCCAAGCCACCGCATCGCGCAGCGGATTGGGTCCCTCGCAGTGGTTCCACAATTCGATGACGCTGCGCCAAAACCGGTCCAAAATGGAGCATGGCATTTGATCGGCCTCAGCCAGGCACATGGGCTGCATCACAGCGAGGAGCGCCTCGGGTGATGGAAGTCTCTTGCCACCGCGATCCAGTCCGAGTCGATCCATCAAGGTATTTGCGGCCTCCCACTCGGCTCGATTCATGCGCGTCCGGTATGGCAACGTGGTTTTCGTGAGCCATGCTGGCAACCCGGGAGCGATGGCCGGAAACGCCCCCTTCATGCCCGTGAGCAACCCTTCGAACGACTCCACACGCTTGCCCGTCTTCCACGCTGCGGCGGCCGCCACAAGCGGCCCGCTCCATGCCGCAGGCTGGCCGGTGCCCGCCAAATACAGCGGCACCCGTGCGCTCACCGGGGCCAGCGGCCCGGCTGGCACCAGTGCGGGGTCGAACGCCCGGGCCGCCCGGGCGAGAGCCCCATGCGGCGGCAATTCGCCGAAGCATTGCCGGGCCGTGTCAGGTTCATCTTCAAAAAAACACCGCAGCCCGCGCAAAAATAACCGCCAACCGCGAAACACCGATTGACGGGGCAATCCTTGCAACGCCTCCCGCGCCGCCTCCCAATGCCCGTCACCCGTCGCCGCACAGGCGGCCCGCACCGCCGCCAGCTCTCGAGCCAAACGCAACTCACGCTCGTCGCCATCCTCCACGAACGGCACCAAGGCAGCAGTCACGAGCAAATCAACCGCCGCCAGATCCGCCGCAGAAATTGCAGCCGTTCCGGCCTCGTCCACCCGCAGGGCAGCCGCCCACCAGCCAGCCGCCTCAGCCTTGATGGGATCCGGGGCGCTGGGCTTGATCATGGGAGCCGCCAACTCCGCCCGCAACCCTGCCACCAATGACGCTGGCGCGATGGTTGCGAGGTACTCCACGACGGTAGTTGCCTCTTTCAGCAGCCCCTTACCGAACATTTCGCGTGTCAATCCTACGTTAGCTTCGATGAGCAACGGGAGGTAACGCTCACGCTCACGCTTGACCAATTCTTTGACGGCATCGCGAGCCTTGCGCCAGCGCCCTTCCCGCATCCAGACGAGGGTCTGGGTGGCAGCAGGATCTTGTGCAAACTGGCCGGGATCGAAGGGCATCGGGCCGCCGACTATAGATGGGCAGGGTGAAAGTGCAAGTCCCGGCCTTCGATGATATTGGCAATATTGTTGCTAAAGGCCATGCAACCGGAGGTGGCTAACAACCCCCAGCACATCAGTAACAGCAACCCCTCAACGGCGAAAAAACGCTTCGATCGGCAGATTCGCGAAAAACATGCCATGCTCAGCGCCATCAGACTCAGACCGGCGACGCCGAGCAGCGGGATGTAGGTCCACAGCACCAAATCGCGCAACCAAATCGGATAGCCGCCAGCGTTGGTCCAGAATACCTGGTTTTCACGCAGAATGGCAAACCACACCAGCACAGCGCTCAGGACCATAATCAGCAACGTCGCCAGCAGCAGGCCCGCTCCCGTCAAAATTTCCTCGTGCCTGTCCTGTACGCCTGAATGCGCGTCCAGACATCTCCTCTGTAGCTGATGCTTTGCGGCACCGTTCCCCCGGTCACTCTCAATCTTGCCTCCAGGCATTGATTCTCTGATTACAGCCACACTCACAACCCGAGAGTGTCCTTGGTTTCAACTCGCGTCAAGGCACAAATACAAAAAAATCAGTATTTTTCACATAATCTATGGAAAAAAACCGAGCATTCATGCCCGACACTTATTAAGATTACTTGAATAACTACTGATTGCGATGGGTATTCATCGCCCATCACCACACTGCCTCCACTGGACAATTGGATGAGATCCGCCTTGCCAGTGGGCGGGAAAGCGCTTCAATCCAGCAGCCCATGAAAAATGACGACCGTGAGTTTTTGTTTCGCCTGCTTGAAACCCCCAGTCCCACTGGCTTTGAAATGCCCGGCCAACGGGTGTGGGCGGAGTGGATCCGGCAATACGCCCCGCAAGTGGCCTGCGATGCCTATGGCTCGACGTGGGCCACGCTTCCGGGCAAGTCACCGCGCTCGATCATGCTTGCCGCACACGCCGACGAGATTGGATACATGATCAAACATATTGACGACAAGGGGTTTCTGCGGCTCGACCGGGTGGGGGGCTCGGATGCGGCCACCGCCCGTGGCCGCCGCCTTCATTTGTTAGGTGATAAAGGACCGGTGTCCGGCATCATCGGCAACACCGCCATCCACCTGCGCCGCGATGAGCAAGGAAGCGAAAAGGCCCCAGCCGTCCACGACTTGTGGGTCGATGTCGGTGCCTCCAACCCGGCCGATGTCGCCGCTCTAGGCCTGCGCGTCGGTCATCCTGCGGTCTATCAGGACGGCCCGCTCGAGCTGGCGAACCGCCGCTTGGTGGGCCGGGCGCTGGATAACCGGATCGGCGGCTACATCATCGCGCAGGTGATGAAACGGCTCGCCAGCGGGAAAAAAATGCCGGTTTTCGGGTTGGTTTGCCTGAATGCGATTCAGGAGGAAATCGGGGGGCACGGGGCGACGATGGCCAGTTACCGGATCCAGCCGGATCTCTGCATCTGCCTCGACGTCACCCACGCCACCGACACCCCAGGCCTGGATGCCGCCAAGACCGGCAGCATCAAACTCGGCGGCGGCCCCAGCCTCACCCATGGCACAGCTAACCACCCGATGGTCGTCAAGCGCCTGCTGGAAGTGGCCGCTACCGCCAAAATCCCCATTCAGCACGAGGCCAGCAGCCGCTTCACCGGGACGGACACCGACAAGATCTTCACCACCCGCGAAGGCATTCCCAGCGCCTTGGTATCGCTGCCTTTGCGTTGCATGCACTCGGTGGTGGAAACCGCCCATCTGGATGACATCGGCCACGTCATCGACCTGCTCAGCGCCTTTGTGCTTTCGCTGGGTGCCCAGGACCAGTTCCACCAGACGTTGCAGTGAGCGCTGGATCGTTGTTGGTGCTGGGGCTGGCGGGGCCGCGCTTGAACGCTGTGGAGGCGGCGCTTTTTCGCCGCTTGCAGCCCGCAGGCTTCATCTTGTTCTCGCGGAATCTCGTAACCCCGGAGCAAACCCGCGAGCTCACCGACTCGCTGCGCGAGCTCTCGCAATGCCAGCCGCTCATCGCCATCGACCAAGAGGGCGGACGGGTCACCCGCACCAGGGACTTGGCTCCCGCAATCCCATCGGCTAACGCCTTGGCCGCCCATGCCCAACCGGCGCTCACCGCGAAGGCGGGCCGCTTGACCGGCGAAATGCTCCGCTTGTTAGGCGTGAACCTGAATCTGGCACCGGTGCTGGATCTGGATCACCACCCAACCGCCCAAAACGCCTTGCGCGGCCGCTGTTGGGGCCGTGATCCACAGCACGTCATCACTCACGCCGGCCAGTGGAACCGATCCCTGCGCCAGCGTGGCATCGCCACCTGCGCCAAACATTTTCCGGCAGGCGGGCGGGCCGTGGCCGACCCCCATCACGAACTGCCGATCGTGCAGGCCAGCCTCGACGAGTTGCTGCGTGAGGACGTGCTGCCCTACACCGCTCTCATGCCCGAACTCGATGCCATCATGCTCGGTCATATCGAATTTCCTAACATCGATGGCAATTTCCCCGCATCCCTCTCGCCGCGCCTCATCCGCGGGTTCCTCCGCGACCAACTTGGCTTCGACCGGCACCTTGTCCTAACCGATGATCTTGACATGGCGGCCATCACCCGGCGCTTTGGCCGAGGCCACGACGCGCAACTGGCCATCGCGGCCGGCAATGATGTGGCCCTTATTTGTCATCGCATCGATACCGCCGCCGCCGCCGCCGCCGCTATCGCCGAATTGCCCGGTCCCCTGCTGGCCGACGCCTGGGAGCGGGTCGAGCGTCTGCGCGACAAACTCCACCGGCCGCTGCCGTGGTCGCCAGCCCAATGGCAGGCCACCTGTGCCGGCCTCGCCGCCTTGGCGGACACCTTGCCGGAACCAGCAAGCGCCGCAGAGGTGACTCACAGCCCGGTTGTTGGGTATTAGGCCTCAGACATCCTTAAAATAAGGCAAAGTACTGGCATTCAACTGGGAAATCATCTGAGACAATTTGATTCCGGGTACTACTTCCAGCCGCCGCCCAGTGCTTTGGCGAGAGCCGCTAGCGAAATCCGGTGTTGGGCATCAACGGCACTGAGGGCGAGGCGGGTTTGTAGCACCGTGCGGTCGGCATCAACCACTTCGAGGTAGCTGGTTAGACCTTGGTTGTAGCGCTCCTGCGAGAGTTGGCGCGAATCCTTGGAACTGGCTAGGGCAGCTTCCAGCGCTGCACGGGACCGTGACAGTCCCTTGAGATCGCCCAGGGCATCCTCCACCTCGCGCAGGGCGACAAGCAGTGTCTGGCGGTAGCCGGCAAGGGCCTCGTCATAGGTGCTGCGGGCGGCTGCGAGACGCGATTGATTGGTGCCGGCGTCGAAAACAGGGGCCACAGCACCGGCACCGAGTGAGAGGATGCGGCTTTCTGCGTTGACAAAGTTGGAAAGGTTCAGGGATTCGAGCCCGGCTTCACCCAAGAGGCTGAAATTCGGGTAAAATGCGC
>CAIQXC010000275.1 GCA_903875675.1 Akkermansiaceae bacterium | reverse complement strand
TCCAAGCTCACATCAGAAATCAACGTTCATCAATCGGCCGACTCTTTTCTTCATCCCATGTTCTACCTCACCACCGCCATCGACTACACCAACGGCGCGCCGCACATCGGCCATGCCTATGAAAAGGTGCTCGCCGATGTCATCATCCGCTACCGACGGCTGCGTGGCGAGGAGGCCTATTTTCTAACTGGAGTCGACCAGCACGGCCAAAAAGTCCAACAAACCGCAGAACGCGAAGGGGTGCACCCGGCCACTTTTGTCAAACGCACCACCAAGCAGTTTCTCAACCTTTGGGAAAAACTCGGCGTCCATTACGACGGCTGGGCCGAGACCACGGACGCCCGCCACAAATCCTGTGTGCAGGGCATCCTCAGTGATCTCCAACAAAACGGCCAACTCTACAAAAAATCCCACTCCGCCCCCTACTCGGTGCGGCAGGAACAATTCCTCCAGGACCGCGATCGCGATGAAAGCGGCAACTTCGGGCCGCAGTGGGGCGAGGTCAACATTGTTGAAGAAGAGAACTGGTATTTCAAGCTCAGCGAGCACACCGGCTGGCTCAAATCCTTCATCGAGAACCACCCCGACGTCATCACTCCGGCCTTCCGCAGGACCGAGTTGCTGAATGCTCTGGAGCGCTCCGGTGATACCGACCTGTGCATCTCCCGCCCAAAAGAACGCCTCCGCTGGGGCATCGAACTGCCCTTCGACTCGTCATTCGTCACCTACGTCTGGTTCGACGCGCTCATCAACTATATCTCCTTCGCCGGCTATCACGCCGCGCCGGATGCCGGCCTTCCGAATTTTGAGAAACTCTGGAACGTGGCAGGCAGCCGCAGCACCCATCTCATCGGCAAGGACATCCTGGTGCCAGCCCACGGCATTTACTGGCTGTGCATGCTCCATGCCATGGGCTTCCCCGATGCCCAAATCCCCCGTCTCCTCGTCCATGGCTTCTGGAACAGCAAAAGCGGCGACAAACTCTCCAAATCCACCGGCAATATCGTCGATCCTAACGTTCTCGCCGATTCCTTCGGCGTCGATGCCCTGCGCTACTACCTGATGCGCGACATCGTCACCGGCAAGGATTCCGACTTCGATCCGGATCGCCTCGTTATGCTCTTCAACACCGAGCTGGCTAACGAAACGGGCAACCTCTGCAACCGAGCCCTCAACATGAGCCAGCGCTTCACCGATGGCATCCTCCATCACGGCGCTCCCCTCACCTCTGACGAAACCGCCCTGCAAGCTTCCCTAACTGACTCCACCGCCG
The DNA here is from genome assembly GCA_903875675.1 of Akkermansiaceae bacterium. Classification (GTDB taxonomy): domain Bacteria; phylum Verrucomicrobiota; class Verrucomicrobiia; order Verrucomicrobiales; family Akkermansiaceae; genus Luteolibacter. The sequence continues at coordinate 4,596 of CAIQXC010000275.1, read as the reverse complement.
CCTATCAGGCCGCGATGGACGAATGCGATATCTCGCGCGGACTCGAAGCTATCAGCCGTCACGTCGTGCACTGCAATGGCTACGCCGAGCGGATGAAACCTTGGGAGCTCAATAAGGATCCGGCCAACCATGAGCGACTCGCCACCGTGCTCTATCACCTCGCCGAAAGCGTCGCTCACGCCGCCGTCATGCTCTCCCCCGTCCTCCCGGACGCCGCCACCAAGCTCGCCGCCCAACTCAATTCCCCCTCCCTAACGGGCCTCAAACTCGCCGACCTGCACTGGGGCCTTCTGCCCGACGGCCACGCCATCGGCAAGCCAAAGCCGGTGTTTCCGCGCATCGTGCTCGAAGATTCCGCTCAGCCGTAATCCTCCAAAAATCCCAGCCCTCTCGGGATTGGCCACTGCCAGCGGGAAGGAAAAAACCATAAAATAAAGAAAAATTAACTATTTTGCTTGCCAATTCCTGCGAAAAGCCCATTCTTCGACGCGAGCGCTTCCTAGTGGGAGCGCGCAAGAACAACCAACTAATCAAAGCAATGAAATTCATCAAGCTCGCCATCCTTGCCGCTGCGGCCTCACTGTTCGCTTCTGCCTGCACATCTAAACCCCCGGCTCCCGCACCAGCGCCAGCCGTGAGCCATCACAGCGGCAAATAATCCTGCCTTCAATCACAAAAGCCCGATCTGTCCACGTGACGGATCGGGCTTTTTTGTGTGATTGAGACTGAGGTCTTACTTGCCCCAGTGTTGCAGCAAGGTGCTGGCCAAGACGCTGGGGGTTTCTGCCACAGCAATCCCACACTCGGCGAGAATGCGTTTCTTGGCGCGGGCCGTGTCTTCCTCGCCGCCCACAATGGCACCGGCGTGGCCCATGCGGCGGCCGGCCGGCGCGGTGGCACCGGCGATGAAGCCAGCGATGGGCTTTTTGCAAAATTCCTTGGCCCAGCGGGCGGCTTCGGCTTCGGCGTTGCCGCCGATTTCACCGATCATGATGATGGCTTCCGTCTCCGGGTCGTCATTAAACATCTTGAGTACATCGATGTGTGAGGTGCCATTGATCGGATCCCCACCAATCCCCACACAGGTGCTCTGCCCATACCCGGCCTGCGTCAATTGCCACACCGCCTCGTAGGTGAGTGTGCCGGAACGCGATACCACGCCAACGTTGCCGCGCTTGTGAATGTAACCGGGAGATATGCCGATTCGGCAACCTCCGTAACTTTTCTCGCCATGCCCCGGCGTGACAATGCCCGGGCAGTTGGGTCCCACCAGTCGGGTCTTGCTCCCGGCCATCATGGCGCGCACCCGCATCATATCCATCACCGGAATGCCTTCCGTGATGCAAACCACCAGATCAAGTCCGGCGTCCACTGCTTCCAAAATGGCGTCGCCAGCGTATGCCGGCGGCACGAAAATAACCGATACCGTGGCACCGCTTTCCTTGGCGGCCGCCGACACGGTGTCGTAGATGGGCACTTTCTTGCCGGCGTGGTCGAACGTCTGCCCGCCTTTGGCCGGAGTGACCCCGGCAACAATCTGCGTGCCGTAATCCATACTGAGCTGGGCATGGCGGGCACCAAAACTGCCGGTGATGCCTTGAACTAGAACCTTGGTGGTTTCGTCAACGAGAATAGACATGGGAAAAATGGGGGTGGGATGAAAGGGTTGGGACTAAGAGCGACGGACTATTTGACCGAAGCAACGATTTTCTGGGCGGCATCGGCCATGGTGGTGGCGGTTACCAGAGCCACCTGCGAGCCGGCGAGCGTCCGGCGACCGGCCTCAACGTTGTTGCCTTCGAGGCGCACCACCAACGGCAGACTCAAGCCGACCTCGCGGGTGGCCTCGACGATGCCGTTGGCGATCACATCACAGTCCATGATGCCGCCAAAGATATTGACCAAGATGCCTTTGACCGCCGGGTCGCCAAGAATGATCTTGAAGGCGGCCACCACTTGTTCCTTGGTGGCACCGCCGCCCACGTCGAGGAAATTCGCCGGATCCCCACCGTAGTACTTGATGATGTCCATGGTGGCCATCGCCAGCCCGGCCCCATTCACCAAACAGGCAATATTGCCATCCAAGCCGATGTAATTGAGGCCGAATTCCGACGCCATCACTTCCCGCGGGTCCTCTTCCTCTGGATCGCGCATCGCCAAAATCTCTGGGTGCCGGAACAACGCATTGTCATCAAAGTTGAACTTCGCATCCAACGCGTACACATGGTCATCCGTGGTCACCACCACCGGATTGATCTCAACCATCGAGCAATCGCACTCAATGAACAGCTTGTAAAGCGCATGCAACAAGCGCCCGAACTGCCGGGCCGTGGTGTTGAAACCGAGCGCCTCACAGAGTTTGCGGACCTGATAGGCTTGCAGCCCGGCCAACGGATGGACCGACTCCCGGATGATCTTCTCAGGCGTCTTGGCCGCCACTTCCTCAATGTCCATGCCGCCTTCCGTGGACGCGATAATCACCGGACGGCGGGACTCCCGGTCCATCAAAATCGCCAGATAAATTTCCCGCTCAATGCTCACGGTTTCCGTCACCATCACCTTGCGCACCAAGCGACCGGCCTCCCCGGTTTGCTTCGTCACCAGCACCTCTCCCAGCATCTTCGCCGCCACCTCCCGCACCGCCTCTGCGGAATCCACCAACTGCACTCCCCCTTTGAAGCCACTCTTGAACACCCCTTTGCCCCGGCCCCCGGCATGCACCTGGGCCTTGACCACCAGATTGGACACGTCCAGCCATTTGGCAGCATCATAGGCCTCCTTGGGGGTGGCAGCTGCCTTGCCTTTGGGGCTGGGTACACCGAATCTATCAAAAAGTTCCTTGGCTTGGTATTCGTGAATGTTCATATTGTCTTCGAAAATTTGACGGAGCTACGTCCATGGCGCATGCCGCAGCGCGGCGACGCTACGCACACCACCACACGAAGGTCAAGGCCCGCTTCTCTAATTTTCCAATTGATTGAACCCTAGAGTCCTTCAAAAGCCAAAGTTGCTTTCGTTAGGTCAAGTTTTCCGCTCTTGTGTCTTCAAGTCTTAAGTCTGAGGCGCAGCCTCTCTAGCAATTGACAGCGTGACCGGTTACAGAAAAAGCCCCGCCCGGCGGGGCCGGACGGGGCAATTGGAATGCGCCGAGGCGCTAATTTGGGTTAGGCGACGGGCACCTGAGTTTCCGCAGCAGTGAAGACTCCGGCAACACTCGCATCAGCAGGTGGCGCGACTGGCAGAGGCTCGACGGCGACCTCAGCTTGCAGGGCTTCGACGGCAACCTCGACTTCTGGTTCAGCGACCGTTTCGATGATGGTGAGGATTTCAGCACCAGCTTCGAGGCTCTCGGGGGTCACGGTGGGTTCTGCTTCGGCGCTTGCCATGGCGGCGGGCACCACAACAGCTGACACCTCCGCACGGGGACGCCGTTCCGGGCGTTCCGGGCGTTCCGGGCGTTCATCTCGTTCTTCCTTGTCTTCGCGATCATCGAGGCCCTTGGATTGGGCACCGGAGACGGTCAATTTGCGTCCCATAAACGGCTGATCGTGGAGCACTTCCACGGCGCGTTTGGCTTCGTCCATGTGGAGCATTTCCACAAAGCCGTAGCCTTTTGAGCGGTGGGTGCTGCGATTGTAAACGATCTCCACGTTGCGCACCCCGCCGATCCCTTTGAAGAGATCCTGCAGGTCGCTTTCCGAGACATCATAGGACAAGTTGCCAACGTAAACCCGTGCTGATTCCACGCTGGAGCGGTCACCACCCCGGCTGCGCTCGCCATTGCGGGCACTGCTGCGGTCTTGACCCCGATCCTGTCCGCGATCTTGGCCACGGTCGCGCCGTCTTTCACCGTCGCGGCGTTCGCCACCGGCATCGTGCTCGGCTTCACCGCTACGCAGATTGCGAGTGTTGCTTTTCACCTTCGTCTCGAGCGCCGGTTTGGCGGGCTCGGGCTGGCGGGCGGAACGCTGGGTCGGACGAGTCGGCGCTTTATAGACACCGAAGGTGACGAGTTGGAGCCATTTTTGCCACCACTTGGGTTTGATAGGGGCGTACTTGCGCAACGGCACGTTGCTCGGGTTGCCTGGGGGGTTGGGGTTGCGATTCTGCGTCTGGCCGCGGTTGTCGCGGTCATGGGAGGAATCGCGGCCCTGGCCGCGGTTGTTCTGTTGGTTGTTGTTGTTACGTCGGTTTTGGCCGCCGCGGGAGCGGCGTCGTTTGGGGTCTCCCGGATTGTGGGAGTGTTGTGTTGCATTCGACATGGTTTCGCATGGGTGTCGTGGTTTCGGGCGGCCCGGTGCGGCGGGCGGAGAGCCCGGCGGTGCAGGTAGGACCTGCGTGCTGACCAATCCACTCCGACGACCGGCTTATTGGTGCCGGGGTGAGGTTCCGCTACGGTGCGGACCGAACATCACCAAGGTCGGAGCGGATCGACTTGCGCCGCCGCCCGTTTGAGACAAGATGTTCTGGATTCCGTGTTGCCGACCGACCGGTGTCACCCGGTTGCGGGTGCAAGGCGGAAGGCTAAAAAGGCCGGATTCGGGCATCGGAGGGTAGGAAAAACCTGCTCAAGAGGGAGGGTATTGGGTTTTGAGG
>CAIQXC010000274.1 GCA_903875675.1 Akkermansiaceae bacterium | reverse complement strand
AGGGGCCAAGGGGCAGTCAAGAGGCAAACGGAATAAGTGCCGCAGGCCGCGCGTAGCGCGTTATGCCGGATTGCCTCTTGACTGCCCCGCCGCGCCCCGGCCTACGCCACGTGGAGAATCCGGCTATCCCCGTTCACTTTGTGAGAAACCCCCGTGACGACAATCCCGTGAAAAGCGCGTCACGCTACACGAGCACAAAGCCGTGGGGTTTCACCATTTCCTGCGCCTCGTTCTCGTAGGGCCGGTTCACCCGGGCAATCGCTTGAAGCAGCGTGTGGTCGCGCATCGGCTTGTCCAGATACATCGCGTAGAGCACCGGCGCGTCGAAGCCAGTTAGAAGTTTCTCCGTGACGATCAGGATCTTGGGCATCTGGTCCAGCTTGCCGAAGCTCTTGCGGATCTGCCGCTCCCGCTTCGGATCGAGGTGGAATTCTTTGAGCAACTTCGTGTCATTGTTGTTGCCGGTGTAAACGACCTCCGAATATTCCGGCGGGAGGAACTTATCCAGCGCGTGCTTGTAGTGGGCACAAGCCTCGCGATCAACGCCCACCAGGAACGCCTTGTAGCCCAGCGGTTCCACATTTTCCAGATAGTGCTTGGCCACGAACTCCGCCACCTGTTGGACGCGGGCCTTTCCCTTGAGGAAATTCTTCAGGTTCACCGCCCGTTCGAGGATCTTGTTCAGCTCCTCGATGTCGGCCACGCCCTCGGCCTCGGCGAGTGAAAGGAACTCCTTGTCCAGCGTCTCGTGCGGCACCAGCATCTCGTTCGGTGCAAGCTGATAGTACAGCGGCAGCGTGGTGCCGTCCTCGATGCTCTCGGCGATGGAATACTTGTGCAGATAGCCATGGTCATCCTCGCCGCCGAAAGTCTTAAAAGTGCCCTTACCGTACACTGTTTTGTCCACCGGCGTCCCAGTGAACCCAATGAAGGTCGCGTTCGGCAGGCCGGCCATCAGGAAATTCCCGAGATCGCCGCTGGTCGTCCGGTGCGCCTCGTCGATCAGCACATAGATGTTCTTCCGCGTGTTCAGATTCGCCGGCATGTCACGGAACTTGTGGATCATCGTGACGATGATGCCGCGGTAATCGCTGCGCAACAATTCGTTCAGCCGCCGGATGCTGTCGGCGTGCTCCAGGTTGCCAATGCCCAGCGCGATCAGATTTTTCAGCATCTGGTCTTCCAACTCGTTGCGGTCGATCATCAACAGGATTGTCGGCTTGTCCGCCTGCGGGGCGCGGAAAAGCATTTGTGCCGAGATAATCATCGTGAACGTCTTGCCGCTGCCTTGCGTGTTCCATACCAACCCACGCGTCCGCACCGGATCGAGCGCCCGTTCCACCACCTTCTCCACACCGCCGGTCTGGTGCTGGCGCAGGATGTATTTCTGTAGCTCCTCGTCCTTCTCGGCAAAGATGATGTAATCCTTCAGAAAAGCCATTACCTGCGGGATCGTGCAAAACGTCTTCACCCTTTCTTCCAAACGACCGGGTAGATCTTCAACCACGGATGACACGAATTCACACGAATTACCTTTGGGCTCCTTCCAATTCGTGCCCATTCGTGAAATTCGTAGTTCAAAATCTTCAAATCGCCCGTCCGGCACGGACTTCCAATTGAAAATGTTCCGCCGCACCGTGTTCCAGGTCACTCCGTAGGAAAAACCGATGGCATCCGTGGCGGTGAATAGCTGCTGTGGGACGAAAAGCTCCGGCGTCTCATCGTGATACCGGCGGATCTGGTCGATCCCCAGCGCGATTCCTTCATCCTTGGTCGCGTTTTTACACTCGATCACCAGCACCGGGATGCCATTGATCAAGAACACCACATCCTCCCGCGTCCCGTAATGGCCGTTGTGATAGGAAAACTCCTCAGTCACCTCATACACGTTCCTTGCCGGGTTCTCGTAATCAATAAGAGTCAAGTCCCGCTCGCGCTTCTCCTCGTGGTCGAAGAATTTCCCCCGGTTCCGCAGGTGTTCCACGAATTCCCGGTTGCCGTAGATGTCCGTGTGAAGATACCTGAACATTCCGAGTAAGGCTCCCTCGGCCTCAGCATAACGCGGGTTGAACTCGCGTACCTTGGAGTCCAGCAGGTCGTCGAAGAAAAGCGAGCGCCCCTTGGCGCGGTCCTTCGGCGGCGTGTTCGGGTCAAACCCACGCCGCCGCTCGGCCTCTTCGCGGGAAACCAGCGTCCACCCGATGGCCACCGCGTATTTGAGGATGCGGGCTTGGACGGTTTTGTTTTCGGTGGGCTTGGACATTAGTTGTTGGGTCTGCTATTTCGAATGCCTTCCAGTTTCCTAACTTCCCGATCTATGAACGGTTTGATGGCGAAACAAAAAGCTCTCAGTGAAATATTACCGCCGTTGTTCAAGTCCACCTCGGCTCGCTCCATCTCCGTCTTGATCTTGCGTGCCTGCGCTAAGTTCAGTTGTTGTCCCCTTTTGGGTTTCAAGGCACCCTGAATTGCCTCCCGGCGTCGTGCCTTCAATTCTTTGAAATTCAATCCCAGCATCCTAATGGTTTCAACTGCGGCGGTATCGTCATCCCGAGCTGCTGCAATTTGACTCTTTGTTCTATAAACAAACCGCAACGTGCAATTTGCTAGCAGAGGAGATACGAAATTCCCGGCCTCAGATGGAGATGGCCATGCCCCTTTCTGGTTGGCACCGTACTCCACGTGGCCTTTGAAATTTGGCTCAGGCCAGCACGCGACAAGATTTCGATAGTCAGTATCCTCACCCCGCTGGCAGTGATCTTGAGCCTTGAGATGCTCAATGTGGAAAAGCGGACGGGTATCTGTCGAAAAGCCCAGCTTGATACCGGTGTACGCACAGATTCCTCCCTGCTCCCGGAACAGGGCCAGTTCAACGGCTTTGACCACATCCGAATTTGATCGCATCGCATCATAGTTGAACGGCATAGCGACATCGTCCGCAGCTGCTATTCTTTGCTGCCGCCATTCCACAAGCTCATTCGGAGGCGGACGTTTGTTAATCGTTCTCATGGGCCAACATCTTGAGACTTTCCAAGCTGCTCTCTAACCGGGTCAGCTCCCCATCGGTCCCCTGGATCCGATCATGCGCTTCCCGTAGCTTCTTTTCAGCGGCTGTGAGATCATCCTCATCCAGAGCCTCTTCGATGTCATCCAACAGCTTGCGCGTCTCTGCGTCGCGCGATTCCGCATCCGGCATGACGTGATCAAGAATCCAGTTAGAATCCACGCCCATGGAAATCCTCGGCTGGGTGATTTCGCCGGTCTGGGACATCAAGCGGATTTCGTCAGCAGGCACCTCACCGATCACCTGGGGTGAATGGGTGGTCGCCACAAACTGCATCGACGGGAATGTTTCCTTCAGGTCGCCAACGACACGGCGCTGCCATTTCGGATGCAGGTGGACGTCCACCTCATCGATCAACACCAAACCCGGAGTTTCTCGGAGGATGCGTGGCCAAGGCCGGTCGTCTGGACCCAGTTGGTCGGCGGGTAGCAGAAAAGCGTTTTGGGTCACCGCTTTGATGGCGATGTCGGCGATCAGGGCGACCATCATCCGCTGGCCGGCGCTCATCAGGGAGAATGGCTGTGCCTTACCATCGATTAAAAGCACGATCTCGGACCTGTCGCCGTCATACCAAAGATCTGTGGATCCAGGGATGCAGCGAAGGATCGCCAACTTGACGGCTTCATAACCTGGTCTCCAGGTTCCTCCTCGGTTGGCAAATGCGAACGCTTCCCGTTGGAACCAATCCTGCAAATCGCCCAATCGGATCCGCTCCTCGAAGCAATCATAAAACGCACCCCATCTGCGGGCTAGTGCTGCGGCCTTACCTATCGGATTAAGTTGCTTCGAGGGCAACCAAGAACGTCCAGCTCCGTAGTAGGCCACCACCGGACAAAGAACGTTGTCACCGTTCTCCACACGCTTGTAGACATCTGCGATAATGGCAAGAGCCTGTTTGGCATCGGCATTCGTGGTCCGCGACCCATCTTTACGGATTTGGCGGCACCACTGCACATCCCGACCGACGATCTCTCCGGTCGCGATCACCGCGACGGGCTTGCGCTCGTTGAATTGCGTGCGGTCTCCCTCCTCTTTGGAAATAAGCTGAATCTCGGTCGGCAAAATATTACGTCCGCTATTTGCCAAAATCGAATCCGGCGGTTTCACCAGCCAGACGGCCGCCGCCACTGCAAGGGCATCCAACAACGTCGTTTTTCCCGCTCCATTGTCGCCCACCAGCAGGGTGAACTGTGGATGCAGCTCGAGCGTCTGCTTCTCAAAGCGCTTGAAGTTCTGAATTTCGATTTTGTCAATTCTCATGATGGTTCGGCGGTAATTGTAGCATGTTCTACTTCTTCGGAGACTGGATTGCCTGCTTTCTCCAACTCGCAACCGAGTCAGACAGCTTTGCAACATTCTTGTCCTCACCCCATTTGTCCCAAAAGGGAACGGTTCCACTGTTGGGCTTATTCTCCGGTTGTTGAATCCTGACCCGCGTGGGAAGGAGGCTTGCGTCGCCAACCACCAACGCTTCTCCAGTATCAAGAATCGGAAGGAGGTCACTAAAACCACCGAGACTGTCTGGCAATAATCGTCGGACCACGTTCTGGTCGTCTCCGTTTGTGAGCCGCATCGCGATCAAGTTGTTGCATTGGCTCAAAACTGTCCGATTGACCTCGGACGGTCGTTGGCTGATCACCACTAGACCAACGCCGTATTTCCGCCCCTCTTTCGCGATGCGTTCAAACGCTTCCACCGCAAAGGCGTCGCCTCCACTGGATGACTGCCGCTCTGGAATGTAGAGGTGTGCTTCGTCGCAAAACAAGGCGATGGGGTGACGGTTCTCTGTTGGCGTCCACTGCTGGATCGAGAAAACCAGTTTCGCAACCAAGCTGATAATCAGTGGCAACATGTCGGATGGAACCTCAGAAAAATCGACGATCTTGAGCCCGCCCAAATGGTCGGGTTGATCCTTTGTTCCCGCGACAAGCGAAGCGACCAGCTTATCAAGCCAGCCAAACTCCAGCGTCTCTTTAGGTGCTTGAAAGAGGAAACCCAGACGCCGATCCGTCCGCTTGTTCTGCAGCCTCTCAACCAGGCGGCTGAGCTTCCCGTTGAATGGTCCTTGTTTCTCAGTGCCAGCACGGGCACCGGGGATCATTTCGGCATCGAGCTCTTCAAGGCGTGCGATAACGTCTGCGATTGCAAACGGAATCGGACTGTCGATCGTAAAGTTATCCAGCACTTCGTTGTGCTTACCCTTTGTCAGGTAGTCACGTTTCGCTTCGATGATCGTCCTGGAGATTAGCATCGCCTGATTGGGTGCATTCTGATCGCTGCGATCAACCAACATCGAAACCATCGCCTCATAGGCCAGCAACCAATAGGGGAGATGAACCACTCCATCCGCCAAAGTGCTCTTAGCGTCGAGATCCTTCGGGCCAGCGATCCGAAGATGCCGGATACCGTCACCCTTCAATGGTCGGTATTCACCGTGAATATCGAAAACGATCCCATTGGCGTTCGGCAGCCTTGCCATGCACTCAAGCACTCGGGCCGTGGTCCATGATTTACCCGATCCCGTACTGCCCACAATTATCGCGTGGCGTTGAAAGAACTTATTCCCGTTAAGAAAGGCCTCAGCCTTATCATCGAGAGTGTAGTGCCCCAGTGACAATCTCTCCCCGTCCGAAGAGATATTGGCAATGACTCGCATGAAGTTAGTCAAAGCCTCCCCTTCAACAGCAAAGCAATTCGCATCAATTTCTGGAACCGTCTCCAAGGTGCGAAGGAAGATGTTGGATTCCGTGCCCAATTTATCGACCATCGTGCCGATTAGTGTGATCCTGACGAGGTTCAGCTCTGTTGGCATCTTGACGTCATCCTCGTCCCCTTCCGCGTCACCAATCTCTTTGGCTTCTACCGCGTTTCGGGTGATTTTCTGAATGATTCCAATCAGATGCTGCCCCGGGCGACTGCTTTGAAGCACTGCAAGTCGATTGACCTGCAATTTCCTGAGGCGCTCCACATCCGCTACGTGAACAATGACTATTGCTGTATCGACGGACTTTACTCTGCCGAGGGCGTCGGTGTCGTTGTATTTGAAAATGCTCATGATATTACTAGTTTTAGAAATTCACCAAGTTGCCAGATTGAGTCGCCCGCGATGTCCTCGCCGCCGGGGAAGTCTCTGCTATAGACTCGACAGCCACAAGACGACTCCTCAATCGCCAAGTATTTTCCGCACTTGCCGCTATTGAGGAATGCTTTCGCCGTCGCCGATATCTGCTTTGTGAGAAGAACCAGCGGAAAATCCTTGCCGCGGCATCTTTCGACGAGAGTGGTTTGGAGATGCGTGTCGTTGAACCCGTAGCCAATACAAAGATACGAATCCGCATTCTGAAGAGCCTTATCAGCTTCTGATTTGATTGAATGGAAGGGCTCATCGTGAGTAAGCCTATATTTTTCGATTCCCGGTGTCACTATCACAGGCAACACGTTTGCAGGTCTTACCCTGGATACAGGCAGGCCTACTACGATGCCATCGCTGTCACGAAACCAGTCAAACGAACCATGCACTTTCCACACATTAACGGTGCGGACGGCTGAGTTTCCAACATGGATTCGAGGTTTTCCATTAACGACTCGCGCCCTGATGTGTCCATAGTTAAATCCTGTGTAGTGGGCCAGGTTTCCAGCATCCGCAGCGTATTCGGCGATCCGGTCATAGTTGGGTGTGACAACATGGATGTCGTTTCGCGTGCTGTTGAATAGATGGAGATACAGCTTGGTAAGCGGGAAAAGATCGTGATTTACTATCGCCCTTTCAAAAACCTGATGATCAAATGGAGCGAGATAGTCCCAGGTGGATTCGACAACAAGAGCAGTTAGAAGATCCGGCAGTCGAACTTCGTCGAGCGCGGTCTCAAGGTCAGTGGTAGATAGCTTCGTCTGAAATTCACGCCATTTTGTTTCCTCTCCTGGTTTACCCGTGCCTGGACAAGCGACTTTCTGCAAATGAGCTTTCAACTGCGGCATGCCTGGAATCCCGTATGACGCAGATGCGCCGCTCCCTAGAATAATCACCGGAGATCTGCTGATGCAGTCTTGCGCGAGTTCGAGCAGTGATTTCTTTGGGTCTGCGCTCATGTTGTAATCAGAAGTTCGTGAACGCGAGGCTTCGCGGTCAACAGTTCGTGAAGGAAAGCGCGGTTCTTCGCGCAGTTGGCGGGCGGAATGTCGCCGGGAAATCCGCGCCGCTGCACGGCTTCCTTGTGGGACACAGCCGTCCCGCCGATGGCCTCGGCGTATTCGTGGATCCGGAATTGAACGGGCCTGTTTTCGGTTGGGGAGGACATCGGATCTAAATTTCAAACTTCTCGTCTTCTTCTTGCGACATTACACTCGAGAGTCCACTGGCTGCCTCATCAGGAATCCGCTTGAGAAGCCAATTATTGTAATCAGTGTCAACACGAGTGTGAGGTATTCCCGCCATCAAATCACGGATTGCATCAGGCCTATCGCTAGTTGCCACAATGACTTGCTGACCTGCTTGTAGTGCGCCAGAAAGCCTTCCAAGGATTTTTGCAAAATCAGGCCATTGCATGTTTTGCTGTCGTGGTTCGTCAAGAATCAGGAGGCCAGGGTGATTCGTAACCTCTTCGCGAGCCGTTTCAAAAAGTGATGTAATATATGCTGCAATAATCCGGACATTGTCGCTTGCAGATACTGCGTATGCTAAGTCGAATCCTTCGCGCTTAGGTCTATAGCTCTCATTATCTATGGAAACAGTGTCAAGAAGGAAGCTCTCAAAGCCAAATTCCTCTAGCGCAGAAGTGAAGTGGGACGAAAGCGTTCTCAATTTCTTTCTATCTTGATCGCTTTGCGTACGTCCTTTCACGGTCTTCAACCTTGCTTGAACCTTGGCCCACCTTGCCGCCATTTTGGGAAACTCCAACAAAATGCGCTGTGACTCGCCTTGCGCTTCAACACGCCGCAGCAGTCTATCATCCACGACAATTCGATCTCTAATTGCTGCTTCGGATGGTGCCAATCCCGCACTCACGAGTGTGCGTTTTAGAGATCGTATACTAAGTCGCAACTCCGCAATGTAACTCGCCACGGCATCCCGCCTTCTCAGGATTGCCTGAATAGCCCCATCCGTCCGAGCCTTCAGTTTGTCAAGTGTTTGCTTTTGAGCTGCTAAGTATGCGATGTTCTCATCGAGGCCCATCACCTCTTGTTCAAACCTCTGATCTAGTAACGTATCATTTATGTCTTGGTGACAAGTCGGACATTCATGGCGGGAGATCGACATTCCACCTGTAGCACCAAGATCCTCTAGTTTTTTTGCATCTTTATTGCGCACTAAGTCTTCAATTACTGCCTGAAGCCTAGTTTCCAAGGCTTCACTTCCTGCCTGTTCTGACAGCAAGTCATCCTCGATTGAGGACGAAACCGACTCCGCTTCATTTAGCGCTTCATATGCCTCTTTCAACTTTGCCGTTACCTCTTTTGCTGCGTCATCTGCGGTCGGAATCTCAACTGAATCTAGTCGCACAAGAGTTGCTTTATCAAGTTCAATGGCGGCATTCAGAGGAACTTCAAGACCTTCTTGAAATGCTTCAAGATATGGCTCACCAAGAGGCGGCCAAATAGCTTGGGGATCCCTTGGCAGATTTCGTAATGCTCCACGAATAGACCTCGCAATAACTTCAAGCTCATCCCTCCTGGCTGACCAATCTTTCTTTAAGCTATCCACCTCCTGCTCAAGCAATTCACGGGTAACATCGAGTTGACAGGCATCAAGATCCATAATAAACTCAACCGCCTTCTTCTCAACTTGGCGTATTCCAAATATACGGGGAGTCCCAGCTTGAATAGTAGTCCACCCTTGCCCCTGCTCGACAAAGAAGAGCGAAAGCAAGCACTCAATATAAAGAATTCCAACGCCTCCATCATGCTTTGAAACTTTAGGCAGCTCCCAACCAATGAACTTTGCAAGCCAGAACGCAATTCCTTGTTCATTTTGGGCGGATCCTGGATCCCGAGCATAATAGGATTTAGGCTGTATCGTGGAATTCTTTATTCCTATCATCGGGCATTCCCACACATCTATAACCTTTCTGTCTTGACCTCCCTCTCCGGCAGCCTTTCGGCGTAAAGTTGCCACCGCTCCTTCAGCGTTCTCGATCTGCAAAAAGACCCAAGATTCAACGACGTCCCATTCTTTGTCTCCGTCCTTGAGTCTAGTAGTCATTGCTGGCGTAAGTGGAGCTTGGCTCACTTGACCAAACATCCTTTCTAGACCCAAACAATAAATAATAGATTTAAGCGCCGTTGATTTTCCTCTAGTATTATGAAGATGCAACAATACTAAACCATCTGGGAACTCAAGCTCAGCACCGTAGTCTCCGTTAATAGTGGTGGATGTTAGCTTTAATTTACGTATACGAAGACTCATTTGCTAGTTTCCCAATTAAGAATTTCCTCTACCTTTTCGTTTGAAATGTTTCCTCTCAATTTCTCGGCGAACGATTTTTCCTCCTGCATGCATTCGCTCGTCGCCAGCAAAGCCTTAACCATACGGTCACCCTCAGGAGTAATCTTCAATACGCATGTCCCAGATCTGACAAGCGCCAGAACCAAGCGCTCGGCAATAGCGTAATCAATCGCCCTGTTCAATGATGGATCAAACCGAACAGGAACATCGTCAAGTTGACGGTCTCCAACAAGCATCCGAAGAAGCATGCTTCTGTTTTCCTCAGACCTAGATGCGGAGCACACGAGATGGGCCTTCTTCAGCGACATCGCCCCCCAGTGCCCGCACCGATTTATCATTAGCAGAAGCAGCATAATCCGCCATCCCGGACGAAGCTCCGCAGGGAGAGGCTCGGCCCTCACTCTAAAAGTGAAGTCGACTTCGATATTTCTGCGCTGATTGTGCGATGCCTTCATTTGCTCTCTTTCGTTGGGAAATTAAGTTTACAGTTTTGAAGCCACTCACCAACTAGACCTTCAGCAAGTGTCTCAGCTCCTAATTTCGCTAAGTTTGGAACAACCTCAATCATGTCAAACACCACTTTATCACTGATGCCTTCCACGGTGCCTTGTCCATGGCCAGACAGGCCAAACTCTCGTCCCAAAAGCCGCTCTCGTCTCGTCTTAACGTTCCACAGTTTTTCCCAAGCATCCTCAGACCGAAGTCTTAGTTTTTCAAATGCGTTGTCGGTGCAAATCTTACGTTGTATCCAGTACCTCCGATGTATCTCAATGT
>CAIQXC010000273.1 GCA_903875675.1 Akkermansiaceae bacterium | reverse complement strand
GGTGGTGTGCGGGTACTCGATGGTCTTCGGCGAGCACCCGGCCGAGGGAGCTCCATTCTGGGCCCCGATTTTAGGCAGCCTCAAGTATTGTTTTTTCGAAGGTGTGGATAGCCTGCCCAATACCAATTACAGCGCCTGGGTCAGCCACAATGTCTTTGCCATCTATCAATTGATGTTTGCCATCATCACCCCGGCGCTCATCGTCGGCGCAATCGCCGAGCGCATGAAATTTTCCGCCATCATGTTGTTCATCGGCTTGTGGATGTTTGTCGTGTACTTCCCGCTGGCACACATGGTTTGGGGCTTCGACGGCCTGATGAACGGCGTCTTCAATGGCAGTGCCAAGATCGCCGCTATCGACTTTGCAGGCGGCACCGTCGTCCACATGTCTTCAGGCTGGAGTGCGCTCGTGCTGTGTCTCATTCTGGGCAAACGCCGTGGCTTCGGCAAAACGGTCATGGCTCCACACAGCATGGTCTTATGCGCCATTGGCACCGGCATGCTGTGGGTCGGCTGGTACGGCTTCAACGCCGGTTCCGCCTTGGGGGCCGACGTGATTGCATCCAATGCCTTCACCACCACCACGGTGGCCACTGCGGTTGCCTGTTTCGTCTGGCCGGTGCTCGAATGGATCACCCGCGGCAAGCCATCCATCCTGGGTTTCTGTTCGGGGGCTGTCGCCGGTCTGGTGGTTGTCACTCCAGCTTGCGGTTTCATCACCGTCAAGGGCGCGCTGATCATCGGCCTGCTCGCCGGGTCGGTGCCGCTGTTCTTCTGCACCACAGTGAAGAGGTTCTTCGGGTATGACGACGCGCTGGATACCTTCGGAGTCCATGCTGTGGGCGGCACTCTCGGTGCGATCATCACCGGTTTACTCGCCACCAACAAGGTCAATGGCAATCTGGCCATCGCCACTCCGGCCAACTTCGCCACCACCAATGGCTGTGCCAAACTCGTTGCCGATGGCGGCTTGGTGTTTGAACAATTGAAAGCTGTTGGGATCACCATCGTGCTTGCGGTGGTCGCCACCGCCGTTATTGCTCTCGTCGTGAAGGCCGTTGTCGGGTTGCGGCCGACCGAGGAGAATGAAGAAGTGGGCCTCGACCTCAGTGATCATGGGGAAGAGGGTTACCACGAACCAGCGTAGGAAACTACAAAGGTTGTATCAGGGTTGCGCCGGGGTGGGAAACTGCCCCGGCGCTTTCCTTTCTAGAGTACCGGTCCCTTATGGCCCGACGACTTTCAAGCGGGCGAATAACCGGGAAGCGGCACCTTTGGGAATAGTGACAGTGACGGTGTCCGAACTGGCCCCGACAGTGACCGCAATGGTGGCGTTGCCGACGGTGGCGGGGGTCCACGGGCCTAGCAGGTCGGCAGAGAATTCGACCACCGGTTTCGGATAGGCAGCGGCATGGCTGCAGGGATAGCTGAAAACGAGCGAATTGCCGTTACCCGCCGCAGTTGGCAAAATATCGGACGAATTGGCTCCGGCATGAGCCGGATTGGGGTCGCCACCGAGGACAAATTCAAGACCATTGGCGATGCCATCTTCGATTTGATTGTCGCCCCCCCCACAACAGCGTGCCGGTACCCGGAAAGCTGCTAGACATGGTGCCATTCACGGTGATGGCACCGCACAGCGCGTTGCCTCCCGATTTCTCGAGGCTAACCGGGCCGTTATTCACCTCTGTGGCGCACAATTGAATAGCCACGCCCACTACGCCCAATACTGTTGACTTAGTAGGAGGATAGGCTTCCAGCCTGTCATGGACGACGGGCTTCTAGCCTGTCGTTTCATGCACAGACAGGCTAGAAGCGCTGTTTTCCATCACAGGCAAGATGCCTATTTTCCGCCTCAGAGCGCTAAATGGACAGTATCGCCCATCAAGCCCGCTTTTTCCATCCCGCCGCCACCTTGGGCTTGAACGTCGAGGCCGGCAATTCATCATCAAATTCCCAGCGCTCGCCCATCCCTCCCAGCAGCGAACTGATTTCCTTGGCCTCTTCTAGCAACTCAACCAGCCGTTCCTGAGTGAGGTCGGACTGCTTGAGATCGGCCTTGACCCGCGCATCCCGGCGCTGCAAGACCGTGGCGGAGAGCATGGCCAAGGCATGTTCTGCGGCCAGCATCCCATCACTGAGCTCGCCCTCGATAACCGCCATATCCCCTGTCCCCAATGCTAACCGATCAGCCTCAGGCAGGCTGCTCAAAAACGTGTTGACCGCCGCGTGGGACGTGGGGTCGGGTGCCCCGGCAAGGATTTTTTCCAACAACGGAATCCCTTCCAACCAGCGCTTCGCCTCATGCAACGATTCAAATTGACCCGCTAAAAAATGCTGGGCCGGTGCGGAGGTGAGCGCTAGATGGCATAAAAATCCGACGTTGCGGTGCAGCGGCGTCGGCTCGGCGGGCGCTTCGGATTCCGGCTCCGCCTGCCGTCCGGCACCAGCCGCGTGCTGGGGCTTTTGCTGCGGTTTTTGCAGTGCCTTGGCAATCGCCCCGCGCAGGGCCGCCACTGACGTCTGCATGTGGGTGGCCACCACATTGATCTGGTGATCGCGCGCCACCGCATCGGTCATGGCGGCTAACAATTCCACGCACTCACCTGCCAGCGTCCGCCGTGCCGCCGCACTTTCAAACGCCCCGTTCGCCTTGGCCCGACCCAGCTTGAAATCAAAAAACTCCCGCGCTTTTCCTAACAAAACGCGGAATGCCTCGGCACCATGCGCCTTGATATAGGTATCCGGATCATCTCCGGCGGGCATCTCCACCACCCTAACCGAAAACCCCTCCGTCACCAACTCGCGAAACGCCCGCTCGGAGGCGGCGATGCCCGCCTTATCGGCGTCGTAGCACAGCAGCACGCTCGACGTGTACCGCCGCAGCAAATGCGCGTGCTGAGGGGTGAAGGCGGTGCCGAGAGGGGCGAGCGCATGGTCGATTCCCAGTTCATGGCACGCGATCACGTCGATCTGACCTTCGCAGAGCAGCGCGGATTTTTCCCGAAGGATCGGCTTTTTCGCCCGGTCCAGGGCAAACAGGACGTTGGACTTCTTGAAAATGAGGGTCTCCGGTGAGTTGATATATTTGCCGCTATTTGGGTCCTCGCGCAATTGGCGGCCGCTGAAGGCAATCACGTCGCCCATCTCGTTGCGGATCGGAAACATCAGCCGGTCGCGGAATCGAACGTACAACCCGGAATTTGGGTCATCCGGGTTACGCAGTGCTGCCAAGCCCGAGGCCACCAATTCCCGGCCGCTGAACTTTTTCGTTCGTGCCCAATCGAGAAACCCCTTCGCTTGCTCTGGCATCCAGCCGACCAGCCAATTCGCCGCCATTTCCCGCCCGAATCCACGTCCTTTCAGGTATTCCCGGGCGTGACTCGCCGCCGCATCCTTCAGCAAGCGCTCATGCATGAATGCCGCCGCCTCCCGGTGCACATCCAGCAAACGCCCCCGCAAGCGCCTCGCCTGATCCGCCTGCGGATCGAACACCTCTGCCTCCAGTGCAATGTTAGCTCGTGTCGCCAGCCTGCGAACCGCCTCCATGAATGGCAAATTCTCGTATTCCATCAAAAACCCCAGCACGCTGCCACCCTTGCCGCAGCCAAAGCATTTAAACGTCTGACGC
Source organism: Akkermansiaceae bacterium (assembly GCA_903875675.1). Classification (GTDB taxonomy): domain Bacteria; phylum Verrucomicrobiota; class Verrucomicrobiia; order Verrucomicrobiales; family Akkermansiaceae; genus Luteolibacter. The sequence goes on along the minus strand of CAIQXC010000273.1, from coordinate 1,709 downwards.
GCCGGATTCACTGAAAACGACGGCGTCTTCTCGCTATGAAACGGGCAATTCGCCTTGAACTGGCTGCCTGCCCGCTTCAGGGGTACATACGTCCCGATCAACTCCACGATATCCGTCGCGGCGAGGACTTTCTCAATGCTGTCTTTGGAAATCTGGGACACGGACTCGGCTGGTGCCCGCCCACTATGACCCGTCCATCTCCCAAAACAACGCCCGAAAACCAAAAATTTATCCTCACCCACTCGAATGTCTTGCCAAGCCTCCCGTCTCTGGCTATTTCTCCCCCTCCCCGGCCGCACTCCTCCATAGTGCCCGGCCCTCCCCAATTCGCGCGCTTAGCTCAGTGGTAGAGCACATCCTTCACACGGATGGGGTCGCAGGTTCGAAACCTGCAGCGCGCACCATCTCAAAATCGCATATTGCCATAAGGATTCCAGCGATTTCGACTGAGACAAGAACAGCGACTGTGTCCTAAACTGTGTCCTATTCAAAACCGGTCGCTTTCGACGTGCCGCACTTCTGAAAAACGTGCAGGCGAAGCTCTAAGGAGACCGTTTTTCTGCGGCAATGTTGTGCCGACCAGCGGTCTAAAAAGGGTGAGTCAAATCAGGTTATCGCGGAAGTTCGTCCGGCAGCCAAGATTCCTGGATTAGCCCGAGTGGACGCACATCCCCATATTCGGCCTGCATCTCGATATGTCGTTTGGGAAGATTCGTTGCCGGAATCCCCATGGTTTAGGCCGGTCGCATGCCACAACCAGGCGGAACGGGCGATTTGATTGCTAGATTCTGACAACCGGGCCAGCCGTGCGCCTTCTAACGCCGGCATTGCAGCTACCGGACGATGGCCCCATTCTCGGTCGCCAGCCATCGTTCCATCTTCGCCTCCACCCACCATGAAACCCACCTACATCCTTGGCGACCACCATGGCGACTGCGGTGCCGTGCTTTCCATTCTGCGGGAACGCAATATCCGCGACGCCACGATCATCCATGTGGGCGATGGCGGAGAGGGATTTCCCGACTGGAGGCTGACGACTGCCGGAGACCTGGACCGACATTTTGCAGCGCTGGGAATCGAGTATCTGAGCATCCGCGGGAATCACTCCGACCCCGGATTTTTCGACGGGAAGGTGATGTTGCCAAATTTCAAACTCCTCCCAGATTACACCACGCTCCATATGAATGGCCAGTCTTGGCTGCTCGTGGGAGGCGCCATCAGCATCGACCGGATTGACCGGGTTATGGGTCGCTCTTGGTGGCCCGGAGAAACTTTTGAACTGAGGGAAGACGACCACGTGGGACTTGAAGACACACTTCTGTTCGCCCAGGGACCTGTGTTCTAATCCCGTCGTGGTCATTCCGGCCTTACGATCACGGTCAACAAGCAGAGTTTCAGTGAAGCTGACGGTGTGAAAGCCGAGATGACCGGTCGGGAAATCGCACAGCTTGTCACGGACCAGCCCAGCGAGGTGAAGCGCCTGCAAGGTGGCCAAGAAATCGTGATTCAGCCGGATGAGAAGGTGAAGATCCACGACTGCGAAGAATTCACCGTCTTGCGCTGCAACGTGGTTGGTGGGTTTGAAAAGGAACGGACGGACCGTGAGATCTCGGTCTTGAAGTCCAATGGCGCTGAAGTCGAGGTCATCACTGCTCCCGTCAATGCCGTGCTCTATCGAAACATGCCGACTCGCGGAGGTTGTCCCCACC
>CAIQXC010000272.1 GCA_903875675.1 Akkermansiaceae bacterium | reverse complement strand
TTCGTTTTGTTAGTTGGTGACAACAAAAGTGTACACTGTTAGCAACCACAAGCAAGCACAAATTAAGGGCAATCCCTTATTTTACCTTATTCCAAAAGGGTCTTATTTGACATCCTGCCGAATCCTCTTCGGGGGAGGACGCCGATTTCAGAAACCACGCCATGCACACGAAGAGTCTCCGGCAGGATGCCGGAGACAGCCGCCAGGATGGCGGCGCTCCCCGCCTGCGGCGCGCCTCTCCGCCGCAGGCGGTCGAATTTTTTCAGCTAAAAATGAAGCCGCCCGGAGCTGACGATCGATTAAGTGATCGAGAAAAAGTCCATGATCTGAACGCTGGCCCTGCTCACGCAAGCAATTCGCGCAGGATGGCATCCAAGCCGCGAAGACGGTAACGGCGACACACTTTGCGGATCGCAGCCAGATCCACCTCAGGATTGCGGCGGAGCAATTCGACAATATCCGCCCTGGACTTGCTTCCGCCCGCGTACAACTTGAGAGCTACAAGCTGGGGGAGCGGGACGATGCGCAGCTTGCTGCCGGGATTGACCCGAATATCGTCGCCCGTCAAGGCGTCCCGAATCGCGGCCGGAAAACGACCCCCAAAACTGACCACCTGCACCAGGCCAAACGGACCGGAGACGTCGATGACTCCGCCGAGAGGATCGTCACCATCCGGTTCCTTCAGTTCAGCCGTGAAACCTTCCTCGCGCAGTGCTGCCACGAGCATTCGCATGGCCGGCAAATCCGCGTCCACTCCCAGATCGATGTCCTCGGTGAGGCGAATGTAGCGGTAAGCGGCCAGTGCCACCGCCCCGATAACCACGGATGGGACACCACGTCGTTCTAACAAACGAGCAACCCGCTCTGCTGCCTGCAGGTTGGCTTCAGGATCGAACATCGCCTAGTTTTGCTTGCTGACGACCGGATGGAGCCATGAGAACCGCAGGTGCATCGAAAGCGCTGCCTTGATGCGCTCCTCGACGGTCATCCTTCGGACACGCTCGATTTCCGCACGCAAGGCCGCGTCCGCGCAGCCGCTGCGGCGGGGTTGATGGCGTTGTGGTTCTGGTTGCGGCACCGCATCAGTGTGTCCGCCAACGGACGCTTAGCAAGCCCGGATTACCAGGCCGGCGCTTTTCCGTGAATGTGCAGGGATCCCCAGATAGGGCACCCTGTCTCTATATCTTCCGATTTCCCCACCGCGCCGGGACCAAACGGGCCTCCCGCAAGCCTCACGGAAGCGGTCTTTTGCAGCCCGGTCGGGCGGCGGCGCGGGCGTTAGACTCATCGTCGCCGCCGCAAACCAGCTTCACCAAGGCACTTGAAACGCTCGGAAAATGATTAGAAAAAATAATGTGATTTTTCTTGACCTTGCGGGGGGGGGCTAACAAAGCGTGGAAGTCATTGAAATCGTTATGAAACAATCCATTACATCAACATTCGGGCTGGCCGTATTGGCTGGCATCTCCCTCGTTACACCGGCTTTCGCCGTGGTCACCATGAGCTGGACGAGCATCGGCAACGTCAATAACGCGGCGGACCCGTCAACCGGCTACGGTTCGGTGGACCACGCTTACAACATTGGCACTTACGAGGTAACCAACGCTCAGTACGTGGATTTCCTCAATGCCAAGGGAGCATCCAACAGCAACGGGATTTACAATTCGGACATGGGGCACACGGGAGGAACCTACAACTACGGCAATATCAACCAAAGCGGCTCTAGCGGCAGTTACACTTACAGCGTGAGCAGCACCTACGCGAACCAGCCCGTGGTTGGAGTGACGTGGTTTGATGCGGCCCGCTTCAGCAACTGGCTGGGCAACGGCCAGGGCAGTGGCAGCATGGAGACTGGAGCCTACACGCTCAACGGTGCCACTAGCGGAATCATCAATGTAAACCCTGGTGCCGCAGTTTA
>CAIQXC010000271.1 GCA_903875675.1 Akkermansiaceae bacterium | reverse complement strand
GGTGGGGCAGTAATGCCCCATTCCTACCTCTATTTGAAGGGATGCGTCGCCCTGCGAATTCAAGTTGGCAATGGGTTGGGCAGTATTCTCGGGAGCAGCGGTCGGTTGATGGTTAGCGTTCATGACATCTGTCGGCGGGTCCACTGCATGGGTGGTTTGAATTTTGGGATTTCGGGTGGGCGAGGACGCCCACACTCCTTGATGGGACGCCCCGCCGCTATGCCCGCCCAACCATTCGGCGCTTCGGCGCTTCGGCGCTCCGGAAGGTGGCAGAGGGCGGTGATGCGGCCTTTGAATGCGCCGACAGCCGTGCCGTCAAAGGCCAGGCTGCACGGCAGGATTCATTCGAGCGTGGGCCGGGCGCTGCACGCGGAACACGGATGGGCTGGATTTTCGGAATCGACGCGGGCGGCGGCAGTGAGTAACCTTGCGCATGGCAATGATGGGTGAACGGGTGAAATTGGTTATTCTACGGGAGAAGCCCTTCGGATTGTATCTGGAGGGCGGGGAGCTAGGCGAGGTGCTGCTGCCGCGCCGCGAGATGCCAGCCACCTGGCAAATTGGCGGACTGGTGGACGTTTTCATCTACCGGGATTCTGAGGACCGACCCGTGGCCACCTTGCAACAGCCAAAGGCCATGCCGGGCGAGTTTGCCCGGCTGCGGGTGGTGGAGCTCACGCCGGTGGGGGCATTTTTGGATTGGGGCCTGCCCAAGGATTTGTTGGTGCCCTTTCGCGAACAAAAAACCCGCATGGAGGTCGGTCATTTCTATCTGGTTTACGTGCGGTTGGACGACGCCAGTGGGCGGATCGTCGCCACCACCCGCTTGGGGCTCCATCTCGATCTAACGCCGCCCCTGTGGCGCGGGGGCGAGGCGGTGGATTTGATCCTCTACGGAAAAACGCCGTTGGGCTACAAGGCGATCATCAACGGCAGTCATAGCGGTTTGTTGTTTGCCAACGAGGTATTTCAGTCGATGCAGCCCGGTGAGCGCGTCAAAGGGTACATCGCCGCGCTGCGACCGGATGGCAAAATCGATTTGACCCTCCACCCGCCGGGCCGAGAACGGGTGAGCGACTTGGAACGTCAGATTCTCGCCGAATTGGCGGCTCGCGGCGGGTTTTGGGCACTCGGCGACCACAGTCCAGCCGAGGAGATTCATAGTGAACTTGGCGTGAGCAAGCGCACATTCAAGCAGGCCACAGGCACCTTGTTGCGCAAACGTGCCATCGAGCTCAGCGACAAGGGAATCCGCTTGGTGCAGGGGGCTTGAATCCGCAGGTGGGGCAAAGTGGAGCACGTGGACTAAGGCATTTTAGTTGAAATCTCGAAAAATGCTTTGCATTTCCGTACAATCCTTGTAGATCTGCCGAGGGAAATTTTCCCAAATTTAATGTGATGAAGATAGGTCAATTTGTCAGTGGTTCAGCGGTATTGATTGCCGGATGGCTGGTGCTAACGTTTTTGCACCAAGTCTCTCCTCAGCAATACCCGCAGCAACGCCGGGGCGTGCCAGTGCATGCCGCGAATCATGAGCCAGCCAAGGCCGTCGCCCTGCCTCGCAGCGGCTGTAACGATGCGGCACCTGTGCTGGTCGCAACGTCGGCGGAGTGATCGTAGATACGGGAATTTTTTTAATTTTCCGGTTGCGCTTGAGCGGGGAGCGTCTAACGTCCGCCCATGCCTGAAGAACCTATTGTCTGTGACACCAAGCCGTTAGCCCTCGAAGTCGAAGCAGGAACCTATTGG